>JAZRKZ010000031.1:0-2380 GCA_045646565.1 Lachnospiraceae bacterium | reverse complement strand
CCACTGCCAAATGGCAGTGGGTTTCCGCCCACAACATGCGAAGGGAGTTTATTTATGAAAGACAGAAAGATTTGTTGCTTGAATAAGATAAGTGAGATGGGACTTGAGAAGTTCCGTCCGGGCTATGAGCTCATCGATACGATTGATGAGGCGGCCGGCGTCCTGGTCCGCTCGGCGGATATGAAGAACATGGATTTCCCGCCGGAGCTGCGTGCGATTGCACGTGCCGGTGCCGGCGTCAATAATATTCCGCTCGAGCGCTGCGCCGAGGAAGGTATTGTTGTTTTCAATACGCCGGGGGCTAACGCCAACTCCGTCAAGGAGCTTACCATCGCCGGCATTCTGCTGGCTGCAAGAGATATTCTCGGCGGTGCGATGTGGGTCAAGGAGAACGCAGATCTCGAGGATATAGGGAAGGCTGCAGAGAAGGCGAAGGGGGCTTTCGCCGGAAATGAAATCTACGGCAAGAAGCTCGGCGTCATCGGCCTCGGCGCGATCGGCGTCCAGGTAGCCAACACAGCCGTCGATCTTCACATGGACGTCCTCGGCTATGATCCGTATCTCTCGGTCGACGCGGCGTGGAGCCTGTCCAGAGCGACTCATCTCACGAAGAATCTTGATGATATATTTGAGCAGTGCGATTATATCACGATCCATGTTCCGTACAATAACTCGACAAAGGGTATGATCGGCGCAAAGGAAATCGCGAAGATGAAGGACGGCGTCCGCTTCCTCAATTTCGCAAGAGATGCGCTGGTCGACGAGGAGGCCATGGGAGAGGCTCTGCGTACAGGCAAGGTCCGCGTGTATGTGACTGATTTCGCAAACTCTCTGTCCGTTAAGATGAAGAACGCTGTTGTTCTTCCGCATCTTGGCGCTTCCACAGAGGAGGCGGAGGAGAACTGCGCGATCATGGCAGTCCGCCAGCTTCAGGATTATCTTGACAACGGCAACATCCGCAACTCGGTCAACTATCCGAACGTGGACGCCGGCATCTGCCACACGGTCGCCCGCGTTGCGATCCTGCACAGAAATATCCCGAACATGCTGTCTCAGATCACGTCGTTCTTCGGCAGGAACGGGCTCAATATTGATAATCTTGCTTCAAAGAGCAAGGGCAAGTATGAGTATACGATTCTTGATATTGAGGCGCCTATGCCGCATGATACCGTCGAGAGGCTGAAGGAGATTGACGGGGTGCTGCGGGTGAGAAGGTTGATGTATAATTGATTTTGAGCCTGATGCCCGGGCTTTTCACTTCGTGTCAGGTTGTTCAAGTATGGTTCGTCTGATATGGATGGGCTGGAACGGCCTGCCGGAAGCCGGTTCGCCTGATAAGGCACAGCTGGAATGGCCTGCCGGGAGCCGATTCGTCTGATAAGGCACGGCTGGAATGGCCTGTCGTGAGCCGATTCGCCTGATAAAGCACGGCTGATAGGGTCTGCCGGGAGCACGGCAGGCGAATTTGGTGATTCCACTCAAATTCAGGTGCTAAAAATCGTGTTTTGCTCGTTGTGAAGCAGTGTCAAATGATAAAACGAGCGAAAATACGTGCCGTATGGCAGGTAAAATGGCAAAAATCGGCGGGTGAATTCTTCAATAACCCCGGTTAGCCACCGGCAACGCCCTGACGGCCTGGATGGCAACAGCCACAGCTCTTGCCTGCAGAAGTCTTTAGTAGATAAGATTGAGTCGGCTACCTTCGATGGCAACAGCCACAGCTCTTGCCTGCAGATGTCTTCAGAAAATAAGATGGGAGGCAGCCGCCTTCGATGGCATAAGCCACAGCTCTTGCCTGTAGAAGAACTGGGTTCAGTTGCTGTTTGGTCTTCAAATGATACACTTAGAATGATTGTTTTTATTTTGTAAAGGGTCCAATTAATGAGAGCTGAGTTTTATGTGAGCGGTTATGCTTCGGCTGACGAAGACGGTATACGGAGATTCCTGTTTGACACGGAGAAAAAGACGATCCGCGAGTCGTCTTCGGCAAGCGGGATCGAGAGTCCGACGTACCTGGCCATGCATCCGAATGGAAGAGTGATCTACTCGGGAGAGAAGCATGACGGCGAAGCGGAAGTCGTATGCTACGCACTCGAAGGCTATGAAAAGGAGCCTGTTGTGTACGGAAAGCTTCCGACTGGCGGCGTTTCTGCGTGCCATATTTCGATTGACGATGCGTGCGAGTATCTATTTGCTGCAAATTATGCAACCGGAAGCATCGCCGTCTTCGCACTCGACATCGACGGCATGCTCGTAGGCCGTACGGATTTTGTCCAGCATACGGGACATGGGGCGGACCCGGTCCGTCAGGCTGGCCCGCACTGTCACTACATTTACTGTGACTGGGACGAAGTGTATGTCTGCGACCTCGGTCTCGACA
>JAZRKZ010000030.1:0-10129 GCA_045646565.1 Lachnospiraceae bacterium | reverse complement strand
TTCCCGGATCGGCCACTGGTAAAGCCGTCCGTCCTTAATGGACAGTTCCCTGGGCAGCGTCATCTGTCCAAACCACGGGATACTCTTCGTGTGCAGGTTGCATGTATCCCAGTTCTGCATCCACGCAATCATGATTCTGCGCCCGTCGGGTGCGAGGACTGTCTGTTCCGCGTAGAAATCGATTCCGTAATCCACACTCTGGTTCGCTTCGGCTGCAAACATTCCGGTCTCCCGGTCATAATCTCCGATCAGACAGAATGTTCCATAGCCATTGTGATATTCCAGCCCGTCGGGCAGCATATCCATCGCACTCGCAAGGATCACCTGTTTGCCATCCAGTTCAAAGAGATCCGGACATTCCCACATCCTTCCGATCCGGTTATCGTTGACCGCGAGCTTTTTTACAAATTTCCAGTGGTACGGATCTTTTCCCGAGAACAGCAGGATCTGTCCGCCCTCTTCCTCTTCGCGGACCATCGTGGTGGCCAGAAGGCCGTCCGAATTGTCCGAATTGCGGTCATGCAGTACTTCTCTTTGTTTTCGCAGGGAATAACTCACCGCCACAGCCTTGAACGTACCGTCTTCTTCCTGCCAGATATGTGGGTCCCTAAAGTCATACCTGCTGCACTCTTCCGGCAGGTCATCAAAAACAAGAACCGGATTTCCCTCATACTTGGTATAGTTTTCTCCGTCTCCAAAAGCAATGCACTGCGTCTGTACTTGCAGGTTCCTCCCGCCAATCGTCATCTCATTGCATATCCCGGTGTACATGAGCATATGCGTGCCATCCTTCATCGCCAGGGCACCGCCGGAGAAACATCCATCCCTGTCATAAGGCATGTCAGGCGCCAATGCGACAGGCAAGTACCTCCAATGCAGAAGGTCCGCGCTCACGGCGTGTCCCCAGTACATTAGTCCCCAGTGTGAGTCGTACGGATGGTATTGATAAAAAAGATGGTACTCCCCTTTATACCATGAAAAACCGTTGGGATCGTTCATCCAACCAACGCGGGACGACAAGTGAAAAACCGGTCTCTCCTCCGGCAGGATCATCTTTTCAAATTCTTCTTCATATCTCCGGGCATCACCGAGTATCTGGCTGCTCATTTCTTACCTCCCTGTCGGATTAATATTACTAAGTCGTTCCAACTATGAATAGGGTAGAGGGGCTGTGCCAGCCTCTGTCCTATCTTAAGAGCCGCGTTCCGGCGTAAGCCGGAGAATTCTCCTTACGCGGCTCTGTGGATAATAACAGAGCAGGCGCTTTGCGCCTGCACTGCAGTTATTTCATCATTCTCTGGTTATTCTCCAGAATACCAGGAATACCCCGGCATTCTTGCCGCGCCTCCCATAGATCAAGGCACTTTCCCTGCTGCGCGGCCGCGATCTGCCAATGGCTTTCATCTCTAGAACTCGAGATTCCTGTCTGTCTCCTTAGAGAATACATGTGCGACATTGCCGGCGAAAGTAAAGTGAACAATATCTCCGAAATTGTAATTGCTCTCCATTTCAAGAGTCGGAACGATGATAATGACATCACGTCCATCAGCGTTGACATGCAGATGCACGGAGGATCCCATCATCTCGCTGACATCTACTTTAGCGGGAATGCCCTTACTTGAGACATGTGTATGCTCAGGGCGAACGCCAAGAGTGACCGGCTGGCTCTGGACATTATTATTCAGCAAACGAGCTGTCTTTTTCTCATCCAACTGAACCTTTACACCGCTGATCTCAACAAAGAAATTGCTGCCCTCACGCTTAAGTTCTGCATCAAAGAAGTTCATAACGGGCATGCCGATAAATCCGGCGACAAAAAGGTTTGCGGGATGGTTGAAAACTTCCTGAGGTGTTCCGATCTGCTGGATATACCCATCGCGCATGATGACAATGCGGTCGCCCAGAGTCATAGCTTCTGTCTGGTCGTGGGTAACATACATAAAGGTCGTGTCAATACGCTGACGCAGCTTAATGATCTCGGCGCGCATTTCATTGCGGAGCTTCGCGTCCAGATTGGACAGAGGCACATCCATCAGCATTACCTTTGGGGCACGTACGATCGCGCGGCCGATGGCGACACGCTGACGCTGGCCGCCTGACAGAGCTTTCGGCTTACGTCCAAGATACTGGGTAATATCAAGAATCTTGGCCGCTTCACGGACCTTCTTATCGATCTCATCCTTAGGCGTATGACGCAGCTTCAGGGAGAAGGCCATATTTTCATACACTGTCATATGCGGATACAGAGCATAGTTCTGGAAGACCATAGCAATGTCACGATCCTTCGGTGCTACGTCATTCATAACCTTGCCATCGATGATCAGCTCGCCGCCGGAAATCTCTTCAAGGCCGGCGACCATGCGCAGGGTGGTAGATTTTCCACAGCCGGAAGGGCCAACCAGCACAATGAACTCCTTGTCCTTGATATCAAGGCTGAACTGCTGCACCGCCACAACGCCTTCATCTGTGATCTGCAGATTAATTTTCTTTACCGGCTCGTCGGCGTTCTTTTTCTTGCTTTTCTTCTTATCTTCGCCACTGATATAGGGATATACTTTCTTAATGTTATTGAGCTGAACACTCGCCATGTCTATTCGCTCCGGACGTTCTGCCTCCGCATGGAACGTCCTCGCATGGGCTCTTGCCTCATGCCTTACGGCAGGTCTCCACACTACCGCAGCCCGAGCAGGGCTTTTCCTCCTTTCTTTCATGTACGACAGTCCAAAAAGTGGAGCGGGCTGCCGTCATGGAATTAAGCTGTTCTTAATATCACTTCATGGTTAATTCTTATGCTCTTGTAACGGTGTCCAAAATGATACATGCATATCTGTATCATTTTGGAACACCACGGAACAGGGAGAAATCAGTCTGCAGATAAAGCACTGTCAGATGCAGAATCCACATACTTCTGGAAGATTGCAAGATACTCGTCAAGCTTATAGGACTGCAAATCGCTCTGCAGTTTATCCCAATCTGCATCAGTAAAGCCGTTCATGATACCATCTGCTCTGGCGGTCTTGATGCATTTATCAATGTCGGCACTCAGATTGGACAGAGTCTTTGTATCTTCCGCTGTCATGAATACGTTCGGGAATACATATTTTGTGTGCATATCAGGCGTATAGATGTCCTTGATCCAGTTCAGGCGGTACAGAGCATCATCCGGGCAGGTGACATACACACCGTAATAGCTGTCAAGAACAGCCAGAGGTCCGTCAACCATCTCAGCTTCACGCACTTCGACAGGAGAGGCATCTCCAAGAGGCGCATGCTGAAGCATCGGCTCACCCTTGTCGTTGGTACCCATCTCAAAGATATCGAATTCGTCATCTTCACCGTAGGTACCCCAGTTATTCTGAGGAGACTGGATCGGATCATACATCTGGTCGAACCATGCACAGATAAGAGCAGGGTTCTTGGCATTTGCTGTTACGACAGCGCCGCGGCCGCGGTCGAAACCGGAAGTGAAAGAGCCGTTCTGCGGAGTAAGGTTGAGAACATCCGCCGTCAGCATAGGCATAGGCTGCCAGTCGCCGGTATTATTAACAATGTCATCCATGCTGATGTTAACAATGTTTGCCACATCCCAGGAGAAGCAGACGCCGAAGCGGCCGGACTTACCCTTGGCAACATAGGTTGACCATTCCTGTGTAAATGCGTCAGGATCAATCAGGTTCTCGGTATAGAGTTTGTGGAGCCATTCTACACCCTTGCGCCATCCTTCTGTAGTAGCTGTGCAGATGACCTTTTTGTCGTTGTCGATAACAATGTGGCGGCTGGGATCCGGATCGCCATAGCCTTCTCCAAAGCCGTTGCAGAGAATGGTGCAGTCCTCGTTTCCACCACTGATGATGCAGGACATAGGTACGATGTCACCGTCGATATTGAATTCTTTCTTCAGTGCGTCGGCATTGTCACGGAAAGCGATCAGGACGTTCTCGAACTCATCATTTGTCTTGGGCATTTCGAGTCCGAGGAAATTGAGCCACGCAACGTTGATGAAAGGCATATTTCCGATGGTCTGGATAGCGGTCTTTCCGACACCGAGCTGTTCGATCCAGGGCAGCGTCCAGATATGGCCGTTCTCGTCCGTGCACATGTCGCGGTACTCCGGAGCCTGTTCGAAGACCTTACAAAGATTCGGCATATATTTGTCAATGTAATCCTCAAGCGGAATGATGACACCCTGCTTGGCGTACTTCAGAACATCCGTATCACTAAGACCTGCAGGGGAAATAAACTCCGGAAGGGTCTTGATGTTGGACATCTCAAGAGCGATCTTATCGCTCCACTGGTCGCCCTGAATACTCTTCCAGTTAACATGGACGTTCGTCTTCTCCTCAAGGCGCTTGTAGATAGTACGGTTGTTGGGGTCAGCTTCCGTGCCGGCCGCATATCTGGTAAGGCCGGAGATTTCTGCTTTTTCCGCCAGCGGGAATGTCAGTGATTCCGGATCAACGTCTTCCACCGGAGCTGTACTGCCACCGGGTGCAGAAGAACCGCCGCAGCCTGCCAGCATAGTAACTGACATTGCAGCCGCAAGCACTAATGCTAATACTCTTTTATGCTTCATGATTTTCTCCTTTTTATTCTTGAATATGTTGTTTCCGTCAGAATATTGCTTATCCTTTGACTGCACCGGCCATAATGCCGTTGTCAAAATATTTCTGGAAGAAGGGATACATGATCATCAGTGGTAAACTCGAAATAATGATCGTCGCATATTTTAAAAGTTCTGCCAGCTGCGCACGGGCAGCAGTGGACTGCATGTCGGAGACCATACCGGGTTCAGGTTGGCTTTGGATCAGGATGGCGCGCAGTACCAGCTGCAACGGCTGCTTCGATGCACTGTTGAGATAGATCATCGCGTCGAAATAGCTGTTCCACATACCGACGAACTGCCACATAGCAATCGTGGCAATGATTGGTGTGCAGACCGGCAGAAGGATCTGGAAAAAGTAAACCATCTCAGTCGCGCCGTCAATCTCCGCCGCTTCCTGCAGGTCGCGGGGAATCCCCATGTAGTAAGTACGGGCAATAATCATGTTCCACACGCTGAAAGCGCCGGGGATGAGGATTGCCCAAATGGTATCCAGCATGCCCAGATTAGAGATCAGCAAGTAAGTGGGAATCAGACCGCCGCCAAAGAACATTGTGATTACAAAGATCGTATTGAAAAATCCTCTTCCCTTAAAATCAGCACGGGACATAGGGTAAGCCGCCAGCAATGTCACTACAACAGAGATGATCGTGAACAGGATCGAGTAAATCAACGCATTCTTGAAGCCGACCCAGATCTGTGCATTGCCCAGGACGCGCTCATAAGCTGTGAGCGTCCACTTAGTAAAATCGAAGGTCAGGCCGCTGTTCTGCAGCGTGACCGGATCGATAAAAGAAGCAAGGATAATGTAGATGATCGGCAGAATGATCGCCACAAGGAACAATCCGAGGATTGCATAGGCGATGATCAGCAAAGTCTTATCGCCGGATGGCAGTTTGGAAAATTCACTTCTCTTTTTGGTCTTCATATTCCGCACCTCCGTTAAATACCCTTGCCGTCATTCATCTTCTTAACAAGAGAGTTCATCGTTACAAGAAGAATGACATTGATAACGGTATTGAACAGGCCGACAGCGGTGGAGAAGCCGTAATCGCCATCCAAAAGACCCTTCTTATACACGTAAGTGGAGATAATCTCCGACGCGTTCAGGTTAAGGTCGGTCTGCAGCGCATATGCCTTTTCGAAGCCGACGGACATGATATTACCAACGGACATGATGAACTGGATCAGCACAGTGTCCTTGATGGCAGGCCATTCGACAGCCTTGATCTGCTGGATGATATTTGCGCCGTCGATCACGGCAGCCTCCTTCAATTCCTTACTGGCATTGGACAGGGCTGCGGTATAAATGATGGATGCCCAGCCTGCGCCCTGCCAGATGCCGGAGGCGATGTAGATCGTCCGGAAGGCTGAAGGCATTGTCATGAAGTTGAAAGAAGTACCGAGCAGCATGTTCACCATACCGGTAGGCGCCAACAAAATGCGGACAATACCGCATAGGACGATAACAGAGATAAAGTTCGGCATATAGAGCACGAGCTGAATCTTCTGCTTCGTTTTGGTGCTGAGAATACGGTTAAGCAAAAAAGCCAGCAGGATCGGTGCCGGAAATCCCCACAGCAGGCCGAAGACGCTCAGCTTCAGGGTATTCACCAGATACCGAATGAAGTCCGGAGACGACAGAAAACGGCGGAAATGCTCGAATCCGACCCATTCACTTCCGAAGATTCCCCGTATAGGGTTGTATTCCGTAAAAGCAATCGCAATACCACCCATTGGAATGTAGCGGAAGATGATCGTCAGCAAAAACGCCGGCAGCATGAAGATCACATATAGCTGCCAATGCTGCCGAATATAAACTAATGTGTTGTGTATCTTGGAACTCCCGCCGCTCCCGGAAGCAGCGGATTCCGATGTTTTTTTCATTGACTTACCTCCTTTCCTCATGTAAACACATGGTTCGAAAAGTGACTTTGTCGCGCGCGCGCACGAATCAAATTGTGCATTTGCACTTTTGATGATGAAATTGTAACTTATCATACATAAAATGTCAACTTAATTCTGCGCATTTGTAACGTATTATCCATATCAAAGCCACGATTCATATGAATTCAGAGAGATGGAATTTGCAAATAGAGAAACGCCTCTATTTACATTTGAACACATCTTCAAGTGACAATCATTTGACCAATTGACTTCTTTTTGGTATAATTGCAAAACAAAGCATAGATAGCACTTCACATTTGGGAATTACGAGAATTGGAGGAGGCGGAATGAAGAGAGTAACTTTACAGGATATTGCCGATGAACTAGGCATCTCCCGCAACACGGTATCAAAGGCTATTAATAATTCCGATGGCATTGCGGCTTCTACGCGGGATAAGATACTGCAGAAAGCTGTGGAGATGGGATACAAGCAGTTCTCCTATGTCAATTCTGTCAATTCCATTCTGGCGTCCGACGAAGCAGCCTCTTCGCCCGCGTCTCAACAATATCAGGGAGAAATCGCGCTGCTGACCGCCTCTTTTTTGACACAGTCGCACTTTGCCTCCACTATGTTGGACAAATTCCAGCGTGAGATTTCCCAGGTGGGCTTCACAATGAACACCCACCGCGTCACAAAGGAAAACCTGCGTACAATGACATTCCCATACACGTTTCGCAAGGATCTGGTAAAGGCTGTCATCTGCATTGAGGTGTTCGATTATAACTACGGAAAGATGATCTGCGATCTGGACGTCCCGGTCCTCTTTGTGGACGGCCCCGTCAAGCAAGACGGCCATTCTCTTCCCACTGATCAGCTTTATATGGACAATACGACTGAGATCACCCGTTTTGTCTATGACATGCTTGCCGCGGGAAAAGACCGCATCGGCTTCGCAGGCAATTATAATCACTGCCAGTCTTTCTATGAGCGCTATGCCGCCTTTCGAATGGCCATGCTGACGGCAGGCGTCCCGGTGGATGAACGCTACATATTCTGCAGCAACAACACCAACGATTTCATAGAGTCGATTGCTGAACTGGAACAGCTGCCGGATGTGTTTATCTGCGCCAACGATTTTATAGCAGGAGATCTGATCCGCGGCTTGTTCTCCATAGGAAAAAATGTGCCGGAAGATGTGCTGATTCTTGGCTTTGACAATTCGCCTGAGTCGCGCATGATCCGTCCCGCTCTCAGCACGGTCCATATCCACACACAAGTCATGGCTTTTGCCGCCATGGAGCTGCTCCTCTCCCGCAGACATGAGCCCTCGCTGGACTTCCGTGTTGTCCACACCGAAACGGAACTGATCTGCCGCGATTCGACCCGACTGGACTGAAAGGAACTTCAACATGAGATTTTTTTCTTATGAAAGCAGATTCAGCCAGCTCCTGCTGAAACTGAGCTGCAGTTGTTATCTGAATATACTTTGGTTTATCTGTTCTTTGCCTGTTTTCACCATTGGCGCCTCCACGACAGCTCTTTACTACGCGAGCCTGAAGATCATCCGAGATGAGGAATCCCATGCGGGAAGACTGTTTTTTCGTTCTTTTAAAGAAAACTTCAAGCAGGCAACGCAGCTTTGGCTGATCCTTTTGGGGGCGGGTCTGTTCCTGGGCGCCGACGGATATATCCTCTATCATCTGCGCAAGAGTTCTACGGGTGTTATTGCGGTGATGTGGACGCTGATTCTGGCATTGGTGATTGCGGCGTCGGTCCTCTATGTGATCGTGCTGTCATACATCTTTCCTCTTCTGGCCAGCGTGCACAACACCAACGCCGCCATGCTCAAAAACGCTTTTCTGATCGGCACGCACTATCTCTTCGCGACAATTCTGATCTTCGCTGTCCATTTCGCCATGTTTTTTGCCGTGATCGCACTGTTCACACCGTTGATCATATTCGGCGAAGGACTGTGCGCCATGGTCAGCGCCTGGATCCTAAACAGCCTCCTGATCTCCGTTTCCGGTACTCCGGATGATTTCATCGAGGACGGACCGGTAGAAGACCCGGAAGAACTGCAGAAAAGTATCCCAGATAACGCCACGGATAACAGCTCGGAGGAAAACGACTGATGGTCAAATTATCTGAAAAGGAAAAAGCCGCCCATAAGGCGGCTTTTCAAGCGATGAGCCCGGCGAAAAAGGCCGAGCATATTTATACTTATCATAGATGGACGATCCTCCTTATCCTGCTGGTCATTCTCATTCTCGTATCGATCCTTCACCTGCAGTTGACGCAGAAAAAGCCTGTACTGTATCTGGCTGTGATCAACGCCTCATTTGGAGAAGAGGTACAAAAAAGACTGACGGTGGACTTTCTGACCGAAGCAGGCTGTGACACTCGCAGGCAGGAAGTCTATCTCTACCGCGATCTGTATCTGTCGGAGGACGCCGACGCTCTCAACCACGAATATGCCTATGCTTCAAAGTTGAAACTCAGTGGCGCAATCAGCGCCGAGAAGCTGGATCTCGTTCTGATGAATCGGGATGCTTACGATATCTTCTCGCGGCAGGGCTATCTGCTAGAACTGACCTCGCTTCCAAATGCGTTCTCTCCGTTCCTGACAGAGAACGAAGTCATCCTCTCCGACAATTCTGTGGATTATCTGCTCGGAAACGCAGCGAAAGAGCAGTTCGTCACAGAAACGGTCACTAATTCGCTCGCCGTTTCTTCTCTTCCGCTGTTTCGTGACGCCGGGCTTGACGGGGCTCTCTATCTCGGAATTGTAGCCAACAGCCCCAGGCAGGACGAAGCGGCAGCGTATCTTCGATACCTCTTTGTCAGTTGATAGCTTTCTTACTTGACTTCATCTCCATGTCACGCCTCTTTTTTGCTTATCTTCTCGAACGCCAGACGTGGATAATTGTCCTCTTCCACATAGATGGTGCCGCAGTGGACAAAGCCCAGCTTTTTGACAAGGTTCTGCATGACCGTGTTGGCACCATGGGTATCGATGCGCAGATGGCCGCATTGCTCATACGCCCAGTTGATACAGAACGCCCCGATTCCTTTTTCGGAGCCGTCCCCGGCGATTCTGTGTACAACGCCGTAGGGACTGTCGTCGAGCCACGCGCCGTCCGTGATCTCGCGATAAGTCGGCTCAATATCCTTCCCATGGATGAAGAAGAACGTGCCGATGACCTTCCCGGCGTCATTGACGCAGACGAAGCTGTTGCCATTCTGTATGTCGCTGTGGATCAACGCCTCCGGCGGCCAGTTCGTCGGCCCCCACTGATTGGGATTCCCGTGCTCCGCCATGTATTCTCTGGCAAAGCTGTAAATCTCCATCATCCGGTCAAAATCCTGCTCTGTTGCATGTCTGATGTTCATAAATATAATCCTCGGTTGTGATAGGCGGAAACCCACTGCCCTTGGGCGGTGGGAGGAGCCTTTTAAATTCGTAGCTATTAACCCTGGTTCTCAATGTATTTTTGTATAGTGGCAGATGATACCTCACCTATACTGCAGGCAAAATATCCATCAGACCAGAAGACTTTCTTTTTCCAATACTGTTTGGACAAGTAGTCCGGATACTTCTGCCACAGGTGGTATGTAGTCTGCTGCTTGATGAGTTTTACAAT
>JAZRKZ010000029.1:0-4439 GCA_045646565.1 Lachnospiraceae bacterium | reverse complement strand
TTCCTTGTGATATTGCGCAGAACGCCGTTCACAAAGCCCTTCAGATTATAGAAGCCTCTTGCCTGCGCGAGCCGGACGGCCTCGTTCACGGCCGACGCATTCGGAACACTGTCCATATACAGGATCTGATAAGCGCTCATCCGCAGGATGTTCTGAATGACGGGCTTCATACGCGGGACAGGTACGGTCGAATATTTGCCTATGCAGTAGTCAAGTTCGATCCGCCTCTCAACGGTCCCCTCGCAGACTTTCGTTATGAACGCGCGGTCCCGCTTGGAAAAATACTGGACCTTTTCCAGCGCGTCATGAATCGCTATATTACTGTAGACACCATCTTTAAATATGGATAGAAGTATATCCAGTATGATTTCTCTAAGGTTGCTTATCGGCACTGCCAATCCTCCCTCACATCAAGTGAGCTTATTCGTTTTGATCACATATCCTCTGAGAAAGTCCGCGATTTTCATGCGCTTCTTTCCCTCGATCTGGACTTCATCAAGGCACACGATTCCCTGTCCTGCCTGAACGTCAAGGCCTGCTGCGCCTCTTTTTATCAGGAGGCCCGGCTCACCGACCGTCTCCGGCGAGGCGACGTGGGCTTTGAAAATGCGAAAATTCTTCCCGTCGAGTGTCGTGAAGGCGCTCGGCCACGGATCATAGCCTCTTACTTTTCTGCAAATGACATCCGCGCCCTCCGTCCAATCGATCCGTCCGTCTTCCTTCTTGAACATCTTCACGTAGGAGACATTCTCCGTCGGCTGCGGTCTCCGCTCCGCCTTCCCGCTCTCAATGTCCGGGAGCGTATCGATAAGGAGCTCCGCACCGAGGACGGCCAGCTTGTCGAAGAGACTGCCGCCGGTCTCATCGGGCGCGATCTCGCATTCCCGCATCGCGAGGATGTCGCCGGTGTCGAGGCCTTCATCCATTTGCATGATCGTGACCCCTGTCTTATCACAGCCGTCAATGATCGCCTGCTGGATAGGCGCCGCTCCTCTGTAACAAGGCAGGAGCGATGCATGCACGTTCACGCAGCCGAGCGGCGGAATTGTCAGGATCTCCTTCGGCAGTATCTGTCCGAAAGCGGCGACAACGATAAGATCCGGCTTCATATCCGCGATCTCGGCGATCGCTTCCGGATTCCTCACACGCTTCGGCTGAAAGACCCGGAGGCCGGCGCGGACAGCTGTCTGCTTGACAGGGCACGGGCAAAGCTCTTTTTTCCGTCCTTTCGGACGGTCCGGCTGTGTGACGACGCCGGTCACTGTATAGCCTTTATCAAGGATCGCCTCAAGCACGCCTGCGGCAAGATCCGGGGTTCCCATGAACACAATATTCACTCTGCTCTACCTCCATCCGTACACTTTCACCATACCTTCGCGGATCAGGCCTCTTCGGTCTCTTCTCCGTCGTCTTCCGCCATGTCGTTCACATCATAAATCTCGCCCTCGACGAGTTCCATGTACATGTGTCCGTCCAGATGGTCGATCTCATGGCAGAAATCTCTGGCCAGAAGGCCCTCGCCCTCCATGCGGACCGGCTGCATGTTCCTGTCGAGGCCTTCGACCACGACGTGATTCGGCCTTGTGACCTTGCCGTACTTGCCGGGGTTCGAGAGGCAGCCCTCGTCGCCGGTCTGCGTTCCGTCAGACTCGACGATGACCGGATTGATCAGCACTCTCGGGTCATCTCCGGTATCGACCACGATGATCCTCTTCAGCACGCCCACCTGCGGCGCGGCAAGGCCGACGCCGTTGTACTCGTACATGGTGTCGAACATATCGTCAATGAGCTCCTCGATCTTCGGAGTCATTTCTTTCACTTCTCTGCATTTCTTCTCAAGCACTCTGTCTCCGACTGTGCGGACGTTTCGTATAGCCATTTCTTTCTCCTTCTGTATTTGATTATTATAAGCTAAATCTTCCCACGCCATGGTTGGGGGACCCTCATCGAAATTATGCTGCGCCATGACGCTCCCTGCAGGTCACACATTAATATCGTATTCGATGCGTATGTCCTCGAAACCGCTGTTGATACGGACATACTCCTCGATCATGCACCTTGCGCGGATCAGATTCTCCATGTTCACGTGGCGCAGATAAATGACCTGGCGGTAACGGTCCCTCACCTTGCCGACGGTCTGCGGCGCAGGCCCGATGGCGGTGAGGACTCCCTTTTTGTCGATGAGGTCTATGTATTTTCTTATATATCCCATCCCCATTGTCAGCAGGTCCTCTCCGGCAGAGCTTCCCAGCACAGCCAGAAGGCAGCCGACGGGGGGATATCTCATAATTTTTCTGTATGCGATCTCCTCGCGGTAGAACGGTCCGTAGGACTGGGCCGCCGCGTACTTCAGAGTCGTATTTTCAGGCTGATAAGTCTGGATCACGGCGGTTCCGGCCTTCTCTCCCCGGCCGGCTCTTCCGACAGCCTGGGTGATCAGCTGGAATGTCCTCTCCTGCGATCTGTAATCCGACTCATTGAGGCTCAGATCCGCCATAAGGACGCCGACCAGTGTGACATTCGGAAAATCATGCCCCTTGACGATCATCTGCGTTCCGATCAGCACGTCTGCCGCCCCGCTGCCGAACTCACGAAGGATCTTCCCGTGACCTTCCTTGCCCCGGGTCGTATCAAAGTCCATCCGCAAAGTGCGAATTCCCGCAAATTCCTTCTGCAGGGCCTCCTCGACCTGCTGCGTTCCGATGGAGATCCCGCCGATATGTCCGGACCCGCATTCCGGGCACTCCGCATATTCGGGAATCTCATAACCGCAGTAATGGCAGATCAGCATTCCGTTCAAATGTCTCGTCAGCGAAACGTCACAGTGCGGGCACCGGGCGACATAGCCGCAGGAGCGGCAGGTCACAAAGCCCGCGTATCCCCGTCTGTTAAGGAAGATCATTGCCTGCTCGCCTGCGCCGAGGCATCTGTCAAGCCGTCCGAGAAGTTCCTCCGAGAACATGGAACGGTTGCCTTTCATGGCTTCCTGCCGCATGTCCACGATGACGGTCTTCGGCAGAACGGCCCGGCCGTAGCGCTGCGTGAGCGATACGCCGGCGTAACGCCCCTCATAGACCCGGTAGGCGGCTGTCAGGGACGGCGTCGCTGTGCCGAGCAGAAGGCGCGCGCCTTCTATCTCCGCTCTCTTCTCCGCGGTCTCCCGCGCGTGGTAGCGCGGCGTCATCTCGGACCGGTAGGTCTCCTCATGCTCCTCATCAATGATGATGAGGCCCAGATTGGCAAATGGCGTAAAAAGCGCAGACCGCGGTCCCACCATGATCTGTACGTCGCCGCGTCTTGCGGCTTTCATCTGGTCATAGCGCTCCCCCTCGGACAGCCTTGAATGGAGAAAGGATACTTTTTCGCCGAATCTCCTGACGAAGCGCATGACTGTCTGCCGCGTGAGGGCGATCTCCGGGATGAGCATGATGACCTGCTTTCCCTCAGCGAGCGTATCCGCGATGAGCTCCATATAGACCAGCGTCTTTCCGCTGCCGGTGACGCCTTTAATGAGAACGGGACGTTTCTGTGTCGACCATTCATGCCGGATCTTCTGGACCGCCATGTTCTGTTCCTGCGTGAGAACATCCGGCGGCATCGTTTCCGCCTCCTCAATGACTCTTCGGTAGTCCTCGGAGACCATGATACAGATGATACCGTCCGCCGCGAGACCGTTGATGATCTGCAGCGTCACGTTCTGCTCCTTCATGAGATCGGCCACGAGCCGGTTGTCCTCTGCAAGCAGCGCGTCGATGACTCTTGCCCTTCCCTGCTGCCTCTTGCCGAGGCGCCCTTTATAGTAGATCGCCATATTCCGGTCCGCAAGGCAGGCTCTGCGGATCGTCACCGGATTCACTTTCTTTCCCAGAGGAAGGACCGTCCGGAGAGACTGGGCCATGACGCCGCCGTAAGTGCGGCACATCCATCCGGCCAGCGCGATCAGTTTAGCCTCCGCGGTCTCCTCGTCGGTGAGGACGGCCGCAATATCCCTGATCTTATCAGGGTCATAATCGCAGCTGTCTTTGAGCCGGATCACATAGCCGCGGACCATACGCTTTCCGAACGGTATACTGACGAGGCTGCCGACGCGGACCGTGTCCCGGAATACTTCCGGGATGCGGTAGCTGAACGGCTTATCCAGCGACTGTACGGAAATGTCGACAATAATATCAGCGTAAAGCTCTTTCATCAAGAATTTCCTTTATCAGAACTCTCTCATCCATCGGATATTTGACGCCTCTTATCTCCTGATAATCCTCGTGGCCCTTGCCCGCAAGGACGATGATATCGCCCGGCTGGCCGTGATCGATCGCGTAGGCAATCGCCTCCTTGCGGTCGATGATCGTGATATACGTGCCGTCTGTTCGTTTCATACCGGTCACGATGTCGTCAATGATAGCGGCCGGCTCCTCAAATCTGGGATTATCCGATGTAATAAT
>JAZRKZ010000028.1:0-3413 GCA_045646565.1 Lachnospiraceae bacterium | reverse complement strand
ATCGTGTAGAAGCACAGGACGAACATCTTAGCCCAGTAGGGTCCGTCGATGAAATCGATCGAGCTTCCGCCGACCGCCATGATCAGCATGTTCACCATACCCTCTGAGTAAGCTGTCTTCTTGAAGAGAATCATGAAGACGAGACCGATGGCCAGAGTGTTCGTGACATACGGCAGGAAGAAGACCGTCTGGTAAATGTCCTTGAACTTCTCGATTGAGGTGATCGCGAGTGCTAAGAGCAGAGCGATGCCTGTTGAGATCGGGACCGTGATGACAACGAGAAGGAACGTGTTGCGGATAGCCTGCAGGAAATACGTGTCATGCAGTACGTACGAGAAGTTGTACGCGCCGTAGCCGTAGAATGACTGCGAAGCTGAATTATACCCCTCTTCTACGGAGTAGATGAAAACGTCTATCAGCGGATAGACCATGAATACGCCGAGGAAGATGAGCGCCGGCAGGAGGTACAGCCAGCCTTTCATACTCTTGTTTTCCATAGTTTTTCCTTTCTGTCCGTGATGCATATGATACCGGCAGGTCCATGCCTGGTTTTCCCGGAGCTTTTTGCTCCTCGTCTGTACCTGAGACCGGATCTTGATCATGCATCAGCTGATTTCTGCAGAGTTTATTCCACGTGTATTCTCTCTTCCGTCTCTTTGTTGAAAATATCCAGTTTGTGCGGCTTGACCGCGAAACGCACTTCCTCCCTGGCGGCGTCGATCTTAAGATCGCTGCTGATGATGGAGCGGATCGCGACATTGACCGAGTTCGGATTCGTCGAGACAATGCTGACGTCGCGGCCCATGACCTCAACGCGGACCAGCTTACAGCACAGCGGACCGTCCTCTGCGGGGATGAAGCCCTCCGGACGGATACCGATCCAGACCTCCTGATCGGGGACTTTCGGAGCATTGCCGACAGCGTCGTCGCCGATATAGATCCTGCCTCCCTTTACCTTGCCCTCAAAAACGTTGATCGGCGGCGTGCCGAGGAATTTCGCGACGAACAGGTTGACCGGATCATCGTAGACATCCTGCGGCTTGCCGATCTGCTGGACATAGCCGTCCTTCATGACGACGATCATATCGGAAATACTCATGGCTTCCTCCTGATCGTGCGTGACGAAGATCGTGGTGACCCCGGTCTCCTGCTGAATGCGGCGGATCTCCTCACGGGTCTGCAGGCGGAGGCGGGCGTCAAGATTGGACAGCGGCTCGTCAAGGAGCAGGACACGCGGGACTTTGACCAGCGCGCGGGCGATCGCGACTCGCTGCTGCTGGCCGCCGGACAGCTCGCTCGGCTTTCTGTCCATGAGATGGTCGATCTGGACCAGCTTCGCTGCCACAAGAGCCTTTTCGTTCATGACCTCTTTCGAGAGTTTCTGAGCGCCTTTCAGGTTCTCAAGCGGGAACGTGATATTCTGGCGGACAGTCAGATGCGGGTACAGCGCGTAGTTCTGGAAGACCAGACCGACGCCGCGGTTCTCCGGCGGCAGGTTCGTGACATCCGTCTCCCCGAACCAGATCTTGCCGCTGCTCGGCTTAATAAGGCCGCTGATGAGATTCAGCGTAGTGCTCTTTCCGCAGCCGGACGGGCCAAGAAGGCCGATCAGCTGTCCATCCGGGATCTCGAAATTGAAATCGCCGACAGCAGTAACTTCCCCACCAATCTTCTTGTTGCGGTTGGGATACTTCTTTGTCAGATGCTCTAATACTACTTTCATGGCATTGTTTCCTCTTGTGTGTGTCTGCAGGTTACCGATATGCACCGGATGACGCGCTGCATGGCGAGCTGGCGCCAAAAGGCGTATCTCCTTCCCTTCTGCATATTTCTTCTAACAAATCATTATAGAATCATTGTCCGGAAAAGTCATCATTTTGTTGAAAAATCGAGGCAAAACTGTCGAATTTTTAGTATATTTGCCATGTCTCCTTTCTGAGATCCCAGAAAAAAGCTGCTGCCAAAGTTCTCAGCGGCAGTATTGCAGAGGATGACATGCGGCGGCGTTATTGATATAATGAATGTATTAAAACGTCCGTTGGAGGTATAGCTATGGAAAAACTAATGACACTTGAAGAGGTCCGTGCACGGATCGATGTGATTGACGAAAAAATCCATGAACTCATCATGGAGCGCCTTGCGTGCAGTCTCGACGCCGCAAAGGTCAAGCAGGCCTCCGGCAGTCTCGTTATATACCGCCCGGACAGAGAATCCCAGATCCTTGACAGGCTGGGCAGCGACGTTCCGGAGGATGTGCGGACAGAATATCTCGCAGTCGTGCGCAAGATCATGGAAACAAGCCGCATGTATCAGTACGGGCTTCTCTACGACTGGAACGAAGGGCTCTTTGAGAAGCGGTTCGGAGACATTGAGATTCCGGACGGCGCCTCCCGTATTCGCTTCTGCCTCACCCGTCCGAACCGTCCGAACGCGATGTCACAGATCCTCTCCATGATCGGCGACTACGGCTGCAACATGGAAAGCCTGGAATTCGTCAGTGAGGATAAGGATGCGGGCACGGTGACCTTTGTATTAATGATCCTGGGCGACCTGCATGAAACCTCTATGAAGAAGCTGATGTTCCAGCTGTCCATGGAAAGTGAGGATTTCAGGATTCTGCGGGTGGAATAATACACTGCGAAAAAGCTGATATCCGGACTTTATATGTAAACGAGGATTTCAGAATTCTGCGGGTGGGATAATGAACGGAGGTTATGACATGTACGAAAAAGGTATGAAAACGGTGAGTGATTCTCAGGTCGAGACGATCCATCAGCTGCGCTACCCCGACATCAACGGGCAGGGCAGACTCTTCGGCGGCCGGCTGCTGGAGTGGATCGACGAGACGGCCGCGCTGGCGGCAGAACGTCATGCGGGCATGAATGTGACCACAGCCTGTATCTCAAAGCTGGACTTCAAGGAGGGCGCTTATCTCAATGACACGATCGTCCTGGTAGCCCGGGTGACCTATGTCGGCCGGACATCCATCGAGGTCCGCTGCGATACCTATCTCGAGGACCTTGCAACCGGCATGCGTCATCCGATCAACCGCGCGTTCCTGACCGAAGTCTGCGTAGGTTCCAACGGAAAACCGCATCCCGTGCCTTACGGGCTCAAAATTGAGTCGATCTCTGAGCAGGCCCGCTACGAGGGCGCGCTGAACCGGATAAAGGCGCGAAAGCTGGCGAAAGAGGAGGGCTTCTGATCCGGCGCCGCGGCCCGCATCACGGGAAGGAAATTAAGGCACAGGCTCCTTGTATGCACTTCAAGTCTCGCTCGCGGAACCGGGCGCGGGATTCGGGTCAGCGCCAGCTGGCATAAATAAAGCGGGGCTTTCGCATTAGACGACGCCGACGCTATATATGACAGACAATTGCAAATGGCGGCTGCCATATATAGCGGCGGTCCCCCTT
>JAZRKZ010000027.1:0-2767 GCA_045646565.1 Lachnospiraceae bacterium | reverse complement strand
AGGATGCTCGTACTTGCTGCAGAAACTATTCCATTTCGACTTGTCGGCTTTTTTGAGTGCAATATTCTCAATCGACACGATGGGCTCCGGTTCCTTATCCCTTGCGATTGCTTTCATTCCGACCCAATAACCCAAATACGCTCTTACATCCCTATAGTCCCGGTTGGTGAGGATCACAAGAACCCTGTCCGCATCTATGAAACGTTCAAACCAGGTAGCGACACCCGGCATGCCGCCGCTGTGACTGACAATCAGACCGTACTTCTCGTCGTGTCCGACTCCCCATCCGAATCCGTAGCCCAGTCCATCGTCCTCATCGTAAACAGCATCTTCGCCGTTGTTGAGTCTACCGGGGGTGTACATGATCTGCTGCTCCTCAGAAGTAAGCACCTTGCCCTCGCGCAGCGCCCTGTCCCATCTGAGCATGTCAAAAATGTTGGTGTACACGTAGTCGTCGCCGTTCAGACCATCAAAGGCAACCACATCTCCGACCTCGGCGGAGTCAATATCGGCAACCCATTTATCGTCTTCGAATACCGTCGCACGGGCATAGTTCTCGAACGGAACGCCGTCCCTGCGGATATGACAACAGCGGGTGGACGTCATCCCGGCAGGCTCAAAGATGTTCTTTTGCAGAAATCCCTCGAAAGGAACGCCGGAGAGCCGCTCCACAAGCAGTGCCAGCAGGTTATAGCCGGTATTGGAGTAATGCAATCCTTCCCCCGGCGCAAAGTATGGTTTCGCTTTGGTTTCACGGAGAAAACTGAGGATTTCGTCGTTGCACGGGACCCGTTTTTCTTCCTTCCAGATTTTTATAAACCAGTCCGCATCGTCAAAATAGTCGGGAATCCCGCTGGTGTGGTTCAGAAGATGCCGGACAGTTACGCCCTCATACGCAGCAAGTTCCGGAAAATACTTTGTGATCCTGTCCTCCGGGTTGAGAAGGCGCTGCCGCATCAGCAGCATGACCGCCGTCGCCGTGAACTGCTTAGTGATCGATGCCAGCTGAAAGATCGTGTCCTCCGTAATCGGAAGCGTGTTTTCAGGATCCCGGAAGCCGAGAGCTCCCTTGGACACGATCTCGCCGTTTTCCGCATAGAGCCACGCCCCGTTGAAGCCGTCTTTTTCCTGCAGCGCCCGGGCAAGGTTTTCCATTGTTGTATTCTTATCCATTTTGTTCCTCTCCATATGCTTCGATTTATCTATTTCTTTGTCATCATTGTCACGCACTCAACATGCCTCGGAGCAGCAGGTCAAATAAAAGACTTGTATTCGACCCACTGGTTCATCCCAATGAAGGAATGGGCAATTCCCCGGTACGGGTCAGGGTCGAGACAGTAGGATGAATATCGGCAGAGCGATAAACGGAAATTTAGCGATTAGAGCTTCATGAAAGACTTGATTTCTTGTTCCAAGAGACGAAATACGTTTGCAACCAGATAGCCATCAGCGATTGCATGATTTAGACGAACGGTCACAGGCATGACAAGCCTACCGTTTTCTTCTCTGTATTTTCCCCAGTTAATGATCGGCGCAAAATATAGATTTCCATCGGGAAGTTCAAGATGAAGTGAATCATAGGAAAGCCAAGATATAAACGACGCATCAAACCAGTTGGGATGGTTCACTATATCCAGACCGTATTCCCTTGTCTTCTTTGCCTCTTCAACATCCAGCAATGCGGCAGCGTAGAACTTTTCATAGTCCTCATCGTATTTCGTATAAACAGGCGTACAGGTTTCCGTATCTTCATGGAAAACATACTGTGTTGGATTGATCACGTCATAGCAGATCAGCTCATCTGTCTGCCAAAGGTATCCCATTCTGTAGTCTTCACGTGAATTCATAACCTTTGAAAGAATATACAGGAAATTGACATAAAACTTCGTTCCTGTGTTCTTTGAATGTGTGACGAGCTCTGTTACGTCTATTCTCGACGTTATCGAGGTTGAGCACTTGCAATCTTCCGTAAAGTGGCGAAATACGCCTTTACGATAATATGTCTCTTTGTCAATTACTTTATAATTCATTTTCTTCACCCTTACAAACTTCGATTGTCAGTCCAGAAGCCCTTTTATTGTTTGCTCATAAATGGAATCGATCAGCACAATCTGCTCCCCGGCATGTTGAAAGCCATCGATGATATTTTTGTTGTCTGCCTTCAGACTATCTTTCGTACAGTCTGCATCAATCATCCTGGCTTCAATTTCCGATTCATGTCCAATGATCTCACCGAAATGGTTCTCGATATAGTTCTCGCTCATGGCAAGGCAGATGAAACGAATCGACGATAAATACCGCTCGTCAAAATCCCGCCTCCAGCGAAATGGAATGTAACAGCCTTCAACTATAAGATTTTGCCGGTTCTCAATTGCGGTCTTAACGATCTCCCGTATGATCGGCCACAGGTATTCCGTCAGTTCATCATCGTCCTCCGGCGTCAGATCAGTATTACCGCTACGAATCAGACCCATTTTCAGGTGATCGATCGACAGATACGGATATTTATATTTTTCGAGCATCTTCTGCGCCAGAAGCGTTTTTCCAGTGTGAGATGCGCCCGTAATCAGTATGATCATAGTCTTACCTTCTTCTTATATGTCAGCTCTACATCATAGCCGAGCTCGTCCATCATCTTCACGAAGGTCTTATTCACGATCTGCTCCCGGCCCTTGGTGATGCGATTCACATAGGCAAGGGATACTCCGACCTTCTCCGCCACCTCCGTCTAAGTCGGAGGCCAAGCGGTCTTAGGAAGACAATACAG
>JAZRKZ010000026.1:0-5902 GCA_045646565.1 Lachnospiraceae bacterium | reverse complement strand
AGTCCCGTTACCCGCATGAGTTCTCCGGCGGACAGCGCCAGCGTGTCGGTATCGCCCGTGCTATGATCATGGAGCCGAAGTTCATCGTCGCCGATGAGCCTATCTCCGCGCTGGATGTTTCCATCAGAGCGCAGGTCCTGAACCTCATGAACAAGCTCAAGGCGGAAAAGGATCTGACCTATCTCTTCATCGCTCATGACCTTTCGGTCGTCCGCTTTATCGCGGACAGAATCGCGGTCATCCATCTGGGCGAGATCGTCGAGATCGCTGAATCAGAGACGCTCTTCGAGTATCCGCTGCATCCGTACACGACAGCCCTGCTCTCCACGGTACCGATGCCGGATCCTCTGATCGAAAAGAACAGAAAGCATAAGGTCTATGACCCGAGCGAACTTGATCAGTCCGGAGCTCCGCGTGAGATGCGTGAAGTCCGCCCCGGCCATTTTGTCCATTGCACGCCGAAAGAATTCGACGAATACTGCGAGAAGGCGACAAGGCTGGAGAGAGAGAAAGGGCTTTAAAGAAATCCGTAAGCAATCACGGCAGAGACAATGACATAAAGAATTCCGAGAAAGAGAGGATAGTTGAAAGCTGCCTCTCTTTTTTTATTCTGCTCTTTTTTGTATTTCTCGAAGTTCTGCGTATCATCTCTCTTCATGCCGCGCCTCATCACAAATGCGCTGATATCAAAATCGCCGCGAAGTGCCAGCGCGTAGACAATCCCGCCGATGATGAGTACCATCCCGATGATCGTCAACGCGTCTGTGAAGATCTGCAGCCCGCCCCTTCCTGCGGTGCAGGCTCTGGCAGCAGGATAGGCGAGAGTGATGATGACATGCGTCAGGAGAACACGCGGATTTATTTTTTTTAAATGCAGTTTCAAGATAGTATCCTTTCTGTGCGAGATCGGCCGCTGTACTTGCGTCATAGAGGCTCGTGGCGGCGCCGTCGGGAGGGCAGGCAGGACTTGCCCGTTCCTGCCGGTTAGCTGGTCGACATGTTGTGTTTGATTATATCACAGAAATGGAGCTGTGCAAGACGCCAGTCGGGAGTGGTTTTTCTTCCAGGAGTACTATTCTAATAACCTATTGACTAAGTAGGTGAATGGGAATATAATTCGAAATAAAAAAGACGAAAGGAGACAAAACAGTGATCTATGCCGATAATGCTGCTACTACGAAAATGAGTGAGGCGGCCATGCAGACAATGGTATCCCTGATGAATGAGAGCTGGGGAAACCCGTCCAGCCTGTATATGCACGGACAAAAAGCGAAAGAAGTCCTTGAAGAAGCCAGAAGCGACGTTGCCTCCGTCATCGGAGCCGATCCGCGTGAGATCATCTTCACATCCGGAGGAAGCGAGGCGGACAACCAGGCGATACGATCTGCTGCCGATCTTGGCAGAAAGAATGGAAAACGCCATATCATCTCCACCGCGTTTGAGCATCACGCAGTCCTGCATACGCTTGAGAGGCTGAAAAAAGAAGGTTTCGAGATTACCCTTCTGGATGTTCACGAAAACGGTCTGGTGGACCCCGGTGAGGTCGAGGATGCGATCCGGGATGATACGTGTCTTGTCACGATCATGTTCGCAAATAATGAAATCGGTACGATTCAGCCGATCCGGGAGATCGGGGCTGTATGCAGGAAGAAAAACATCCTGTTCCACACCGATGCGGTCCAGGCTGTCGGACATCTGCCGATCAACGTGATCGATGACAATATTGACCTTCTTTCCGCCTCCGCACACAAATTTCACGGTCCGAAAGGCGTGGGATTCCTCTATGCGAGGAAAAGCATCCGGCTTACCAATCTGATCGAGGGTGGCGCGCAGGAACGCGGCAAACGCGCCGGTACCGAGAATGTGCCTGCCATCGCCGCTATGGCGCAGGCGCTCAAGGAGGCAAATGCCGGTATGGCGGAAAACACAGCCCACCTCACAAAAATGAGAGACAGGCTGATCAAAGGTCTTCAGCAGATCCCGCACTCGGCCCTGAACGGAGATGCGGCAAGAAGGCTGCCCGGCAATGTCAATTTCTGTTTTGAAGGCATTGAAGGCGAGTCCCTGCTCCTGCTGCTTGATGATAAAGGGATATGCGCATCTTCGGGCAGTGCATGTACGTCCGGTTCTCTTGACCCAAGTCATGTTCTGCTTGCGATCGGCAGAGTCCACGACGTAGCCCACGGATCCCTGCGCCTTAGCATCGGGGAGGATGTCACAGAGCAGGAAGTCGATTATATGATCCAGTCGGTCAGAGATGTTGTTGATTATCTGCGGGGATTTTCTCCGATCTGGAGAGACCTGATGGCAGGAAAGAAAGAATTTATACTATAGGAGGCAGAAAGTATGGCTTTATACAGTGAAAAAGTAATGGACCATTTCCGTCATCCCCGTAACGTCGGCGTCATTCAAGACGCCAACCGGATCGGCGAGGTCGGCAACGCCAAGTGCGGTGATATTATGAAGATGTACCTGAAAATCGAAGACGATATTGTCAAGGATGTAAAGTTCGAGACGTTCGGATGCGGCAGCGCCATTGCATCCAGCTCGATGGCGACAGAGCTGATCAAAGGACAGCCGGTGAGCGAGGTGAAGAAACTGACCAATAAGGCGGTTGCCGAAGCGCTCGACGGTCTTCCTGCTTACAAGATGCACTGCAGCGTGCTGGCGGAGGAGGCGATCAAGTCTGCTTTGGAGGACTATCAGAAACGAACAGGAAAGATCGTTTGATAACCTATTGACATAGTAGGTGTATGGTGGTATAGTAAGGAACATAAAGTTGAAAGGAGGCGCGAACAATGCTCAATACTGTGACAAACAGACAGAGTAACAGGATGTGTAGCCGAATGCATGACTCCCGGGCGTATAAGACGGCTGGGGAAGTCGGCTGTATGAGCGTGCGCCTTCCCCTGATACGATGTTGATGCTGAAATGAGATTTCGTATGCCAGATGCCCGGGAGTAAAAATGTAATTTCCGGGCATTTTTTATGTCCCGGCACCGGGCGAGGGGTACAGAAAAAAACAGTTTTCAACATTTAAAAGGAGATAGGAAAATGAGTAAATACAGATTTGAAACGTTACAGCTCCACGTTGGACAGGAACAGGCAGATCCGGCGACAGACGCGCGGGCCGTTCCAATCTATCAGACAACATCGTATGTGTTCAGGAACAGTAGGCACGCGGCCGACCGGTTCGGTCTGGCCGATGCGGGAAATATCTACGGCCGGCTGACCAATTCCACACAGGAAGTGCTGGAAAAGCGGATCGCGGCGCTTGAAGGCGGCAGCGCGGCGCTTGCGCTTGCTTCCGGAGCCGCGGCGATCACCTATACCGTCGAAGCACTGGCGGCGTGCGGCGGTCATATCGTAGCCCAGAAGACCATATACGGCGGCAGTTATAATTTGCTTGCCCACACACTGCCGCAATACGGGATCGAGACGACATTTGTGGACGCCCATGACCTGAAGGAACTGGAAGCAGCCATCAGGGACAATACGCGGGCCGTGTATCTTGAAACGCTCGGAAATCCGAACAGTGATATTTCCGACATCGACGCGATCGCGGAGATCGCCCACCGGCACGGCCTTCCGGTCGTCGTTGACAACACGTTCGGAACGCCGTACCTGATCCGCCCTATTGAGCACGGCGCGGACATTGTCGTTCACTCGGCCACGAAGTTCATCGGCGGTCACGGGACTACCCTCGGCGGGATTATCGTGGAGTCGGGCAGGTTCGACTGGAGTGCCGGCGGCAGGTATCCGAACATCGCCGCTCCGAACCCGAGTTATCACGGGGTATCCTTTTATGATGCTGTCGGACCGGCTGCATTTGTGACCTATATCAGAGCAATTCTGCTTCGTGATACCGGGGCGACGATCTCCCCGTTCAATGCGTTCCTGCTCCTTCAGGGCGTGGAGACTTTATCGCTCCGTCTGGACAGGCATGTCGCGAACACGAAGAAAGTGGTGGAGTACCTGAGCAGCCATCCGCAGGTGGAAAGCGTCAATCATCCGTCCCTTCCGGATCACCCGGACCATGCGCTGTACGAGAAATATTTCCCGAACGGCGGCGGTACGATTTTCACTTTCAACATCAAAGGCGGCCAGGAAGAGGCCTGGAAGTTCATCGATCATCTGGAGATTTTTTCTCTGCTTGCAAATGTAGCCGACGTAAAGAGTCTGGTCATCCACCCGGCTTCCACGACGCACTCACAGCTTACTGAGGAAGAGCTTCATGACCAGGGAATTTATCCGAACACGATTCGGTTGTCGATTGGTACGGAACACATCGACGATATAATCGAAGATCTGGAAAAAGGATTTCATGCTGTTTCATGAATGAATATAGGAAAGGCAGGTATTTACCATGGCAAATATTTATAAAGGCACACTGGGACTCATCGGAAACACGCCGCTCGTTGAGGTGACAAATATCGAGAAGGATCTGGGACTTATGGCGACAGTCCTGGTAAAGCTGGAATACTTCAATCCGGCAGGCAGTGTGAAAGACCGTATCGCCAAGGCAATGATCGAAGATGCGGAACAAAGGGGGCTTCTTACGGAAGGGTCGGTCATCATTGAGCCGACGAGCGGTAATACGGGAATCGGACTTGCCTCCATTGCCGCTGCGAAGGGCTATCGCATCATTCTGACGATGCCGGAGACCATGAGCGTCGAGCGCCGCAATATCCTGAAAGCCTACGGCGCGGAACTGGTCCTGACAGAAGGGGCCGCGGGCATGAAGGGAGCGATTGCCAGGGCAAAGGAGCTTGCCGCGGAGATTCCGAACAGCTTCATCCCGGGGCAGTTCGTCAATCCGGCCAACCCTGCGATCCATAAAGCGACGACGGGACCTGAGATCTGGAATGACACGGACGGACAGATCGATATCTTCATCGCCGGCGTCGGGACCGGCGGTACATTGACAGGCACCGGCGAATACCTGAAGGAAAAGAATCCTGCCATCAGAATCGTCGCGCTTGAGCCGGAGGGGTCGCCTGTTCTATCTGAAGGAAGAGCCGGATCTCACAAGATCCAGGGCATTGGAGCCGGATTCGTACCGGACGTCCTGAACACAGAGATTTACGATGAGATCTTTCGAGCGGAAAATCAGAAGGCATTCGAGACGGCAAAGTATCTTGCCAGGAAGGAGGGCATTTCTGTCGGCATCTCCTCCGGCGCCGCGCTCTTCGGGGCGATCACGCTTGCACAGCGGCCGGAGAATAAAGGGAAAGTCATTGTTGCTCTGCTGCCGGACAGCGGCGACCGATATTATTCAACCGCCCTCTTTACGGAGGCATGATGAGCTGAGCGATCAAGTCGGGAACCGAATGTTCATGTCGGAAAATGAGTCAGCGTTTTTAGGGGCTGTCGCATGAAGGCGGGCTACCATTATATATGGCAGATGTTATTTGCATATATCTGCACTATATAGTGGCGGCACCGTCTAATGCGACAGTCTCTTGTTTATGCGCAATTGCCTGAAGGGCGCCCATAAGGCATGGAGTCTTTTCCTCATGTCAATCTTTCTCATGACGCTAATTGAGTACAACTATACAGCTTTTGGTGAACCTTAGCCCAAAATGTGCTATACTTATGACGATAATAACCATCTATAGGACATGGACGGCAGCAAAGGAAAGGAAACTGGCATGAAAATATTCCATCTCTCAGATCTACATATAGGCCTGAAGCTGTTCAACAGGGATCTGCTCGAAGACCAGAAATATGTCTTTGACCAGATCGTACGGTACGCGCAGGATGAGGCGCCGGACGTCATCGTCATCGCGGGCGATATATATGACAAGGCTGTGCCGTCCGCCGAGGCAGTCGAGCTTTTTGACGAATTCATAGCGCGGCTGGAAAACGAGACGCCTGCCTGTATCATGACCATCAGCGGCAA
>JAZRKZ010000025.1:0-2434 GCA_045646565.1 Lachnospiraceae bacterium | reverse complement strand
TGTGAACGGCAGCTTTATAAGCACCTTGACATTGCCCTGGCACATGGCGGATAATATTTCTGGTCACGTTCCTGTCCGGTCAGCCCCGCACACAATGATTCGCGGGGCGTGAATAAGACCCGGCATAACGCTCCGGGCGCGGCGAAGGAACGTGCGAAAGAAAGGAAGAAAATGATGGCAGTTGACTATAAACAAAGGGTGATTATGGATTCGTCCGATTTTGTAGTGCTCGCGGACTATGTACCGGGGATCGTTCAGGAGATCAGATATTACTCAACTTACAATTTCGTCGGTGACCGTATCGACGGGTACGAAGAACCCTGTGCGCTGCTGACCAGGGAAGCGGCGCGCGCTCTGAAGACCGTCAGCAATGAGATGAATGTGCAGGGGTATCGTCTTAAGATATTTGATACCTATCGCCCGGCGAGAGCCGTCAAACATTTTGTTCTGTGGGGGATCGAAGATATGGATCTTCGTATGAAACCATATTTTTATCCGGATCTGGAAAAACAGGAGCTGTTTGCGAAAGGCTATATAGCCAGCATGTCGAGCCACAGTCGCGGAAGCACCGTCGATCTGACCCTTCTTGACATGTCGACCGGAAAAGAAGTCGATATGGGAAGCCCGTTCGACATGTTCAGCGTGATTTCGCATCCGGATTACAGGGGGATCACGGATCAGCAGTATGAGAACAGGATGATCCTTCAGAATGTGATGGTCCGGAACGGCTTCATGCCGTTCGACTGCGAGTGGTGGCATTTTACTTTAAAGGACGAACCGTTCCCGGATACATACTTTGATTTTCCGGTATCTGCCGGTTACCTGAAGCGATGAGCGAGATTCAGCGGAGAAGATATGACATTAAAAGAATTGCAGATTAAAGATACTGCCGTGATCAGGAAAGTCGGCGGCAGCGGCGCTCTCCGGCAGCACTTCCTCGACATGGGAGTCATTCCCGGCGCGAAGGTCACAATCATAAAATACGCGCCGCTTGGCGATCCTGTGGAACTGATGATCCATGGGTATAAACTGTCCCTCCGTCTGGAGGATGCGGCGAAGATCGAGGTCGGACCTTATACGGAGCCTGTCCTCAATGAAAAACCCGTTTCGCATGAGGAGGCTGTGAAAAAACCGCATGGAACAGAACATCCCGGTCTCGGCGAGGGAGGTAAGTATCATCCGAAAGGCAGCGGGGATCCGCTGCCGGATACGGAGGTGCTGACATTTGCACTTGTAGGCAACCAGAACTGCGAAAAAACGGCGCTGTTCAACCGCCTGACCGGTACGAACCAGCATGTCGGCAATTTTCCCGGCGTCACAGTGGACCGCAAGGACGGTCCCATTCAAGGATATAAGAACACGATGGTCACTGACCTGCCCGGCATCTATTCCATGTCCCCGTACAGCAATGAAGAGATCGTGTCAAGGGACTTCGTTTTAAATGAAAAGCCGAAAGCAATCATCAATATCGTGGACGCTACGAACATCGAGCGCAACCTGTATCTGACGATGCAGCTGCTCGAGATGGGCGTGCCGACGGTCGTCGCGCTCAACATGATGGATGAGGTCACGGAGAACGGCGGGAGCATCGACGTCAACAGGATGGAGGAGCTGCTCGGCGTCCCGGTGCTGCCGATTTCAGCCTCAAAGAACGAGGGCGTTGCGGAACTTGTTGATCACGCGGTCCATATTGCCCACTATCAGGAGAGGCCGCTGCGTCAGGATTTCTGCGGCGAGAACGATCACGGAGGCGCGGTCCATCGATGCATTCATGCAATCGCGCACCTCATCGAGGATCACGCGAAGGCAGCGGGCCTGCCGGTCCGCTTTGCCGCAAGCAAAGTCATCGAAGGAGATCACCTGATCCTGTCCCAGCTGAAGCTCGAAAAGAACGAGAGAGAGACAGTGGAGCACATTGTCAAACAGATGGAAAACGAGCGCGGTCTCGACCGCAGCGCCGCCATCGCGGATATGCGGTTCGCGTTCATCGGGAAGGTATGCGACGAAACAGTCAAGAAGCCGCGCGAGACCAGAGAGCGCAGGCGCAGTGAGAAGATTGACCGCATCCTGACCGGCAAATACACGGCGATCCCGTTCTTTATCGGTATCATGGGGCTTGTTTTCTGGCTGACGTTCAACGTGATCGGCGCATTCCTGCAGACGCTGATGGAGATGGGAGTCAGCGCCCTTGGCGGACTAGTCGACAGGGCGATGACTGCGGCGGGCGTCAATGAGGCGATCCACGGACTGGTCATTGACGGTATCTTTGCCGGCGTCGGAAGCGTTCTCAGCTTTCTGCCGATCATTGTGACCCTGTTCTTCTTCCTGTCCATGCTGGAAGACAGCGGTTATATCGCGCGTGTCGCGTTCTTTATGGATAAGCTGCTCCGCAGGATCGGTCTTTCCGGGCGGAGCATCGTTCCGATGCTGATCG
>JAZRKZ010000024.1:0-8038 GCA_045646565.1 Lachnospiraceae bacterium | reverse complement strand
CCGGACAGGACAATGGCATTGATCTTCTGGGCTGCTGCCAGAGGATCCAGCAGTTCGGATTCACGAGAAGCCGGTCCGCCGCCGCGGACATCCAGCCCAGCGGGCATTCCATCCTTACTGATAAAAACTGTGAGACCGGTCCCGGCTTTCGCATTCTCGGTCTGCCCGATCATGACATCTCCTACCTCGGTCACTTTGATTTCCTTATATGATCCATTTGCTGAAGAAGAGGCGTCCTTCTTCTTTTGTGAGTCCGATGATAAAAACTGCATAGATGTATCTTTTGACAGCTGATTATCTGCAAAACTGCTGCTGCATGCAGAAAGTACGAGCGGAATGATCATCAGACAGCTCGAAAGCAATGTGCCTCGTAACCCTTTTTTGCTGCTCATATTCTTTGTTCCTCCTTACATTCAGTGGGTGAAAGGACCAGGGCAGGTAAAGCCGTGGCAAGAAACACTAAGAGCCTGCCCGGAACTGCAGGCTCCGATTATACCAGAAACCGGAACAGATGCAGATCTCTGCAGATTGTATCGATGGAATCCTTGCTGTATCCTTTTTCTTTTGCAAGAGACAGATATTTCTTTGCGTTTTTCATGTCTCCCAGCTTGCCAAGGCAGTATGCATAATTCCCGTAAGTAATAGCGACATCTTCAGCGCATGCCGACATGGGATCCGCAGCGATGATTGCGACAGCTTTTTCATACTGTTCTTTTGCCAGCGCATAATGTCCCGACTTGAAATAGTTCGTACCAATATTGTTATAGACTGCCGGGTCATTCGGATACAGATCCTCCGCTATCCGATAATACTCCATCGCCTTCTCCAATGAGCCGAGCCTCCAATACGCTCTCCCGAGTCTGAGCAGCACAGTGTTGTCTTCCGGGGCGAGTTTCATTGCTTTGATAAGTGTCTGGAGCTCATTCTTATAGTCCTTTTTATCTGCAAATGCGGCCGCTTCTGACAGCAAGACCGCAACCTGTGCAATCACTGCTTCCCGATCCTCATCGATATTTAGCTCATCGGTGTAAAAAATTGCTCCGCAGTGTTCGCATCTGTATTTGCCCTTGTAAACTTTTCTAAGATCGCTGCTCCCGCAGGTTGTGCATTTTACCGAGTGCAGATAAGACTTTTCCGAATTGCCTTCTCCTGTCACCTTTGCTCCGCAGTCAGGGCAGAACGCAACGTTATCAGGAAGAACGGCTCCACAGGACCTACAAAACATCTTTTTCACCTCCTAAAACAAAGCAAGAGTGGACATTATGACTCCTCTTCATATTCAAACACCTACAGCCCGAGCCCGGCCATTCCATGCGCATCTATATATTCGCTCACATACTTTTGCCACACTTTAAAGCAAATGACTCAGATGTTATTTTACTCCGAGAAATCGCAGGATCGTGTGACTGATCAACCCCCTGCACCCGGCGCCGTAGTGCCCGGTATCGAACTCCTGATAGAGCGCCCGGCTGCCCGGGATCATTTGGATACTTTCAAGCAGCGGACGGCAGTTCAGAGCGGGAGGCGCATAGTAGTCCTTCGTCCCGCCAATCATCAGGAGCGGGATGTCGGAGAGAGCCGGTGCGAGCTGCGAAAGAGAGTATGCCTCCGCATTCGAGTATACTTCCTCGAGCAGTGCTTCCGAATAGGTCCCGCGGAGCGAGCTGGCATGACTGCTGAAGTAATCCTTAACGACATAAGCTGTCATAAAAGATTCCCTGTCCCATACAGGAAGCCTGCCGATATCGCACGGAAACAGCAAAACGACGGATTTGGTCTCCGGATGGCCCGCGGCAGTCTGCGCGCAGACGAAACCTCCCATGCTGTGTCCCAGGAGTAAGACGCCTGCAGGATCGGAATCTCGCAGGAATCGATATGCGGTCTCGCTGTCTTCGAGCATGTGCTGAATGCTATAGGAGCCGTCGCTCCCGCAACTTCCACTGTAGGACAGGCACAGGACACGGAAACCGTGTCTGCACAGTTCTTCGGCTATATCCTCATTCTGTTCAGTGCCCGGCATCCCAGGCAGAAAGAGAAATGAACCACGGTGCGGTACTGAATCGGAGTATTCAGGTTCAAAAAGCAAACTGCGCAGATTGCCTCGTTTTCCGGTGAGAGTGTACTGTTTTTTCACGCTATTTCTCCTTTCAAGACCGTCGTATGGAATCATATCTGCAAGACTTCTAAGTCCATGTAATCTCCACTAATTTTACTAAAAAAGCATATAAGAATAAAGGTTTTCACAAGAAAAGAACCATTCTGCTTTCTATCAATACAAGAAATATTTCGCTGAAAAAGACCGAGCTTCTTGTATGAAAAAGGGGGACTGTCGCATTAGGCAGTGCCGTCACAATATATAGCCGACATTTGCAAATATCGCCGTCTATATATTATGTCTGCACGCCTTAATGTGACAGCCCCCTGTGATGAACAGGCTTATTCAATCCTGTTTTTCCAGACTTCGTTCCATCGCTTTTCTCATATTCACTATAAACACTTCTTCCGGTACCAATGCAATCCCTTCTCTATCGCTGAGAACGACCAGGCGCTGCCCTCCCTTCAGCCCGAACAGGTCTCTCGCTCCTTTCGGAATGACAATCTGACCTCTGTCACCTATCGCGACCGAGCCCCAGATATTCTTTCCTCTTGGAGCGGGCGGAATGAATCCAATGCCTTCTACAGGCTCCGTTCGTACCAGACTGTCGATGGTCGTTCCGTATACTTCTGCCAAACGACTGCACTTTTCTATATCCGGAATTACCGCGCCGGACTCCCATTTGGCATACGCCTGTCGTGAAATGCCTATCTTTTCTGCAATCGCTTCCTGAGAGAATCCATGGATGTTTCGCAGCATGACCAGATTATCCTTCAGCATAGCCAGTCTCCTTACAGGTCAATTTTTTCAAAATCTTCACATGCTTTCCTGCATGATAAAAATGTCAACAGTAAAAATATCAAAATACCTGCCATAAGCAGGACCAGCTGCGCAGCCATATGGTCTGTACCGAAAGCATTCAGCAGATCAAGACCAGGTATGTGATGAAGACCCTCCGCAACAAATATAACCAGAAAAGTCATAATGATAAATTTTACAAACGGCGGCCCGAACTTATAGGCAGTTTTAAAAAATCCACCCACAAAGATCCGGTTGAACAGGCCAAATATCACACACGCCATCCCTAAGGCAAAAAAGTTGGCGTTCATCAGCGCATTGGCGCGATATATGGGGGAGCCGGAAAATACAGTCATGCGAAGGATGACCGAGATTACCATCAGGCTCCATGCACAGCCTTCGATCAGACAGACAAACAGGTATTTTCCTTTTACAACATCGCTTTTGGCCACAGGCAGCAGAGCTGAAAATACGATATCGTTTGCCTCCCTGGCCGTCTGAAAGCTCTGGAACAGACCCAATGACACAAAGAAGGCCCCACAGAGGATCGGGTACCCAGGTAGAAGAAACATAAGTCCAAACACAATAAACAGATAGGAAAGAATCGAAGCGCTTAAACACATTTCCTTACGAAGAATATTACGCATAGTCTGCACCTCCTTCCATCCGGAGCATCGTATCCTCAAGCGTTTCCCCTTGTCTTGAATACTGTCGAATAAAATCAGCCTTCGACATTGCCGCAATTATCCTTCCCTTTGAAATATAAATAATATCATCCGCACACTTTTCGATGTCGGAAATAATGTGTGTCGAGAAAAAAACTGCCACGCCATCGTTCCTCAGGTTTGTAAAAATCTCAAGAAGTTCATTTCTGGAGAACGGATCCAGACCGCTTGTCGGCTCGTCCAGAATCAGTACCTCCGATTTGTGAGAAAGCGCAAGCAGAAGATTCACCTTCACCTTCATGCCTTCGGACAGCTCCAGCGGCGTCTTCGTCTCATCGATTGAAAAGAGCTCCAGATATCTTTGATAAGCCGCATCGTCCCAAGTTTCATAGAACCTTTTCTCAATTTCGACGATGTCCCGTATCTTCTTTCTGGGATACCAGCTGACTGTCCCTGTCGAATACCCGATCCGTTTTTTGATTTCTGTCTCATTACCTGCAATCGGTCTTCCGAAAAACCTGATCGTTCCGCTGTCCGGGTGAATCAAATTCAACATCGATTTGATCGTGGTTGTTTTCCCCGCACCGTTTCTGCCAATAAATCCCGTGATCCTTCCACTTTCCAGGCCAAAAGAAATACCAGCCAGTTCAAAAGAAGGATATTTTTTCACAAGGCCGTTCACTTCTGCAATCATCACGAAAGCCTCCTAAATATGATTTCTATGATTATTGTAAAGTGTAGTTGCCTGCTTTTCTACCAACTGCAGATAACATATTTAGCAAATTTTTGTTATGTTTGGTTGCGGCAAATCATTTGAACGGACTCCGCTTTTTAAGCCTGTGCTTCTTCCTAAGCAGCATGATCAATCTTCCGAAACTGCAGAAAAGCCTCTCTCGTATAATATCCGGTCACTGTATACCCAACTGCCGTCCGTATCTTTTTCCAGAGCCGGAATGGCGATCGGGAGCCTTCCCGGCATATCTGCGGCTCCGAAAATCGCGCTGATCGCAGCGGGCACGTTTGCGTTAAATGCGCCGATATTTTCCGAACCGCTTGTCCGGGCGGTCGGGTCGATGCCAAACCCTGCCGACAGGTAGGCGCATACAATCGTGTCCGCTTCCTGGAAACGGGCCGCATCTACCGGCAGATTGTCGCTTAGCAGCACAAATTTTGCCCCGGCCTCACGGGCCTCCGTGAGAGCGCGGGTCACGCCCTGCATAACGGGGTTGCCATCCTGGAGCAGGTTCATTCCTGCTCCCACCGCGCATAAAGCTATGACCGCATCCGCTTTACCGATGGAAGCGGAAAGCTCGTCAGAATAGATGAGTTCGCCGCTGCCGGTATCATAATAAGCGTCAATCACAATGACGGATTCCGCATTTTCTTCCCCGGAAATTTCCCCGGTAATATGATTTTCAATTCTCACGTCCCTGTCTATGACTCCGTCGGTCATAAGCCGATTCAGCGCATAGGTGACGGGGGTATTGTCCAGGGCGGTACGGCAGCCGCCTTGCTTTTCTGGTCCGCATCCGCTCCGTCCGTATCCATATCCAGGATACCGTGACGCGCTTTCATCGAAAGGATACGGCATACCGACTCATCGATCCGCTTCATGCTGATCACATCTTCTTCCACAAGTTTTACAATACCTGCAATGTACTCGTCATAGTACCGCACTGCTTCTTCCCTGTTGAGATCCGTGGGGATCAGCAGGATGTCGCACCCGGCGTTAACGGCTTTTTCCGCCACCTGAAGGTCATGTTCCACCGTCCCGTTGTCCCCGGTAAAGAAAGCCTGCCCATTGTCGGGCTCCGTATCAAACTGATCCATTTCCAGGGCATCCGTAATGACGACTCCGTCAAAGCCGAGCTCTCCCCGCAGCATGCCTGCAACGATTTTCGACGATAGAGTGGCAGGATAATACCCTTTTGTCACGCCGTCCGCCATGCTGCCGGTACCGCGTGTACCCATGGTCAGGCGCGCCACGCTTCCGCCTTCCTGATCAGCCGCCACAAGATAGGGAATGATCCCGGCTGAGGCGGCATCCCCGCTCTTTGCGTTGTTGGACTGCAGATCACTGATCAGGCGTACCGTCTGATCACTGTTTTTGACATTCTGTCCAAAGAGGATAATCCCTCCGTACTGATGACGGCGCAGTGCTTCCGCAAGAGTCGGTACCGCCGAAAGATCCGTGACGTCCTCCCCATTCCATGTACGTATCGCCGGCATAATCATCTGTGCGATCTTTTGTTCCGTGGACATGGTGTCCAGTATATGGCGGACATCCGTTTCAATACCGGAACCGCTTTCTTCCCGAGACGCGCTCGAACAGGATGTTGCCAGCAAGAATGCCATCAGCACTGCCATAAAGAAAACAACAGCCATGCAGTTTTTTTTCATCATAATAATCCCTCTCATGATCCTATTGCCCCAACCCTTTACAATGTAAAGGCTCCCTGTCATTCATCAGAAAACACATTATTCCTATATAGTTATAATCTATCAGAAAACGCCGACCTGTCAAATCATTCATTAATGCGGTATTGGTAAGCCGGTATATGCGTAATTCCGTCATTTAGGATTTCATTCCCCAAATACTGAAAACTGCCATTTTTGTTGTCTCTGTGAAAGGCACTTCTTCCGTATATGCCGCAAAAGACTCGTCTACAACACTATCCTTTTTCCCGCAAGCACACGCAAAGGAACCAATTATTAGTATCATTGTCAGCACAAGGCTGTTTTTCTGTAATACCATAAAATCATTCTTTCGTTTTCTTCGCTATTGGCGGCAGCTCGGGATCGTGCAGACCGGCTTTACATAGGCAGCCAATACTGAATGCCCCAGTGTTCAAAGTCCCATTGCTCGCTGTAGTCGTTGCATTCGTAATCCACGTACCAAAGCAGTCCGTCATGCACAACAAAATTAGTCGGGTAATAGTCGATGTTAAGTCCGGCTGCTATAGCCTTTGCCGCCATGGCCCGTACCTGGGGCAAATATGGCTCAGCCGATACGCCGGAGCCTACCAGTTCCATCACAGTCGGCCCCTCGATGTAGTCCTTTACAATCCGCTCGTCGTCCTTGTCGACGGCACGCATCCTGGGGATACGGATACCGGCTTTTTGCAGCCGTTCATAATCCCGCAATTCGGCCTCTATCTTGTTTCCGAAGGTATAGTAATCGCACGGTTCGTGATGGATCTGCTTAATCACCACCGGCTGTCCATCACTTTCCGCGAGATAAGAATACCCGCCTTTACCTTTACCCAGCAGGCAAACGATGCGGTATGATATATTATTTACCGTTAGTTCTTTTTCCATAAACGTCACCATTCATAGGCTACCGGAGCATCTTCATCATTCCAGGGCCCTCCCACTCGCTTCCCGAAGCCCTTTGAAGCAAAGATCCCCGATATGCGTTCCGTCTGTCTTCTCAATCATCCAGATGGCATACCAGTCCCATTGATTGGGGTGTTGCAGGCAGCCCTCCGGCGTTAGTCAGATGCCGAAAAAAAACGGTCAGCCGTCTCCGATCTGACCGGCTATAATCTCAGGATCCTTCCATCCTCTTCGCCCTCGTAATTTCCAGTGGGCATAACTATTGTCAAACAGGCAAAAAAGGGATTCTCTGTAAATGTCCTCTTGGTCATTTTTGAATGCGCAACACACATCACTTTATCAGGTTCTTTGCCATTAGGTATTCCGTGATTCCGGGGTGGTACAGGTTTGGAATTTCTCCAACCTGCTGATAGCCATTTCTTTCGTAGAACCTCTTTACTTCCGGATTATAATCCGCGACCACTAAGAAAAGCTTGTCTGCCATTTCAGATGCAAAACTGCATTCTTCAGTACTTTCCGAACCTCGTATCAAGCTGATTGGAATCTGTTTTACCGTTAAAAAACAAAATGTACTGATCATCATTCTGCTCTTTACTACTTATTACTGCTTCCACTTGAGTAGCTTTCCATGTAACCTGACATGAATCAGAACAGGCATTTGCCCCATCATCCGCTATATCAAAAGAATGCTTTGCAATTGTTCCCGCATCATCTTTAAGAACCAACCTGACATGTGTATGCCCAAATGGCCAGTCCGGATCTCCTACCTGCTGAAATAATAGTTCATATTTTCCATCCGGTGATGTATATGAGGCAACATCATGAATTTTGTACCTTGTTGTATAAGTAAAACTTCCAGCTAAAATAATAATGAGAATATTGAAGAATGCCACCATCCCCAGAATTACTCTAACCGTCGGTTTCTTTATTTTTATAAAGCCTATTATTGAAATAACTGTAACGATCAATGCTATAACAAAAATCATTTTTCGCCTCAATTCCTGTCTTATTGAACCCAATCACGCTTGCGCGTGAAGCCTTTCTTGTTTCTTAATACCGCCATTGCATTGGCGGTCCTTTTTGTTTACGATAAGCTCATCCTATAAAAGGAAAAGCCCCTCCGGATGACTGCTTAGTTTGGCGA
>JAZRKZ010000023.1:0-4991 GCA_045646565.1 Lachnospiraceae bacterium | reverse complement strand
ATCCGGAGCAAGAGGAGCGGAGATGCGATTGCGAGGGCGCTCTTCACCCGGCGCATTTCCACGGATGATCCGAACGTTCGGGAAGTCGTCGTATGCCACGGGGAGCTGGCCGAGGAGAAATCCTACCAGATCCGGAACGGGTCGGCCTATGTCGAGCGCTATACGCCCTGCGCCCACATCTTCTTCACGGACGGGATGGGCAAGCGTCACGCGTCGCGGGTCGCGAGCTCGGAATCGGTCATGATGGAGCAGGGAGGGCTTACCGGCCGTCTCCGGGAACTCGGCGTCGAGTATCCGGGGCTTCTGCTGAACATCGTAGCGGGCAGCGGTGTCTATGAGCATGCAAATGAAGAAAACATCTCCGCCTGGGAATGCATCGCCGACTCGCCGGCGTTCACGGATGAGTTCAGGGACCAGGCCAAGAGGGAGCTTCTCAATTTCCTCATCAGTCACGATGAGGACGAATCCGTCGGCGAATATCTGACAGTGATCGATATCGATGATTTCGCGAGAGTGGACCGTCTCATGCTGACCGGAGCCCTGATCGGCCGCGGTTACTATGACAAGGCGTTCAGAGTCGTGAAAAAATACGGGTATGAAGGCCTTGACACATCCCAGCTCGTTAAGCTGGTCACGAACCTTATTGCGGATCACGGGCCCGAGGAGGACGAAGATCTGTTGCTCCTTACGCTGCACACATATGAACGCGGCAAGTTCGATGAAAATATGCTGGCCTACCTTGCGGATCATTACATGGGATGCCTTGATACAATGCTCGATATTCGAAAGGACGCGAGGACCTTCTTTGTCAACACGCAGGCCCTTGATGAGGCTATTCTCCGGCGGATCGTCTTTGTCGGGCGTGTGGTCCCGGAGGCGGATGAAGTCCTGAAATCCTACGTCCAGTCGGGAGGCGGAGGCAAGGCCGTGAGCGATTATCTGTCCTTTATCTCGATCCGCTGCCTTCGCACGAATATGCCGCTCGATGACTACGCCGCCACTTACATTGAGGAACAGTTCCATACGAACGATGTCTCAGCCCAGCTCTGGAGGATCGCGCTTACGCTGACGTATTCGAAGAGGGATGAGCTTACGCTGGAGCAGGAGGCATTTGCTGAGACTGTACTGGAAGAGTGCGCCGCATCAAAGCTCCGGTTCGCCTTCTTCAAGGACCTGCCCGAGTCCTGCACGCTTCCTTATCAGCTGGAGGACCGCGTCTTTACCTGGCAGGCGGCGGGAGAGACGGATGAAGTTCTGCTGCACTACAGGCTCTCGAGCGATATGGAAGCGGACATGAGGACCGTGCCGCTCGTGCACATGTATATGGGCGTCTTTACGAGAGAGTTCATTCTGTTCTACGGGGAATCGCTGACCTACTATATCACAGTGCGTCGGGGCGATCTTATGTGGAAGAGCGAGGAGCGCACAGTGACGGCGGACGTCCGCAAGGCGCATGGTACGAGCCGCTATCAGATGATCAACCGGATCCTCATCGCGAAGAGCGAAGGGGATGAGGAAAAGCTTGAAGAAAGTATCACAGAGTATGAGAAGGCCGAGCAGGTCGTCATGCAGCTGTTCACATTGGAGGGTGAGTTTTGAACGAAGTCCGGAATGTACTTGTGGGATTCGAACTCGGAAAAGAGGAATCCCAGCTGAGCTATTATAACAGGAGCGTGCAGGAGCCGGTCTCGGTGCCGACAAAAGTCGGGACGAATCTGTTCCGTTTTCCCACGGTCCTTGCCAAAAAACGCGGGAAGGAAGAATGGCACTTCGGCCTCGAGGCGGAGTATTTCGGGACCCGCGATGACTTTGATCTCATCTGGGGCGAGGAGATCCTTGGGTCGGAAACAGTGGATCTGCCGGACCGGAGCTATACGCCGGCAGAGCTCCTGTCCGCTTTTCTCGGGGAATCTCTGCGCCTTTTGGGCCTTCGCGACCTGACAGGCAGCATTTCATGCGTCATGGTCACGATGGAGAGCCTGCCCATTCATCTGGTGATGAATATTCGAAGCGCGTTCGACGCTCTCGGGTTCACCCACGAGCAGTATTCGATCCAGAATTCGATGGAAAGCTTCTATTACTATGCCTACAGCCAGAAGCCCGGCTTCTTTGCCAGGGACGTCGCCCTCTTTATTTTTGAGGAAGACCGTGTGTCTTTCAGAGCTCTCAAGCAGAATGCGACGGAAAAGCCGCAAGTGGTGCGGGTCGTATCCTCGCCGCCGGCCATGCTGTCGGAGGATCTCAAGATCCGCGACCTGCAGCTCCTCGAGTACGCGACCAAGAATATGTCAGAGGGATCCTTCTCCGGCGTGCTCATCACCGGCACCGGCTTCGACATGTCCTGGCCTGAGAAATCGATCCGCTATATGTGCCGCGCAGCCAAGGTCTATTACGGGGACAATCTCTTCGTGAAAGGGGCCTGCTACGCAGCCTGCGAGCATATGGAGACACACGCCCTGAGAGGGAAGATCTATATGAGCGAGGATCTGGTCCGGACAGGAATCGGCATGGATATGCTGGTCAAAGGAAAAGCCATGTATATTCCGCTCATTACGGCGGGCAGCAACTGGTTCGACGCTGCAAATGAAGTCGAGTTCATCCTCGACGACCGGCAGGATCTCATCTTCATCCTGAGCTCTCTCGATGAGAAGAAGCGGCGCAAATGCCGTATGGATCTGCCGGGACTCCCGGAAAGACCGAACCGCGCGACGAGGATCCGCCTCACAGTCGCCTGCACGTCAGCCTCGGTCTGTCAGGTGACGGCGGAAGATCTGGGCTTTGGCGGTTTCTTTCCGGCGACCCACAAGACCTGGGAAGATACCATTTCTCTGGAGACATTCGATGAAGACTGAAAGGGGGCGTATGCCATATGGCCGGATACAGACTTTGCGGTGCGAAATACGCGGAGAATCCGTACTACATTGAGAATATCAGCACGAGTATCTACTCGATCGAAGAGCTCTGCTACTATTTTTTTAATAACGTCGCGCTCCTTGACTCCTCGATCATTAACTCGGAACTTACAAGATGGATCGCGACAGAGCTCAATCTCCCGAAGCTGGCGGAGAACATGAACATCGCGCTCGAGAGAAAAAAGTCCATATCGGGTTTTGTCACGCCGGTATTTCGCGAGTGCGGCTACCTCACGGGCTCTCAGCTGGACGCCTACACGGCGAGGCTGTCGGACTACCTGCAGCTGCCGGGACCGCTGAGACTCAAGGACAAGGGCGACGCGCTGACCCGGACAGGAAAGTTTTCCGCGGCGGAGGCGGCCTATCGTCAGGTCATCGAGGATCGGAAGAACGCCGCTTTCCGACCGGAATTCCTCTCGGCGGTCTATCACAATCTGGGCGTCGTCCTCATGCGGATGCTCTTTTATGAGGAAGGCCTTCGCGCTTTCGAGGAAGCCTGGAAGCTTCGGCCAAGCCAGAAGCATGTGCTCGCCTATGTGCGGGCGCTTGCGCTCACAAAGCCGAAGGACAAGGCACTTGCGGAGCTTCGCCGCAAAGGCCTTTCCGAGGAGGAGGCCGGCCATGTGTACGCAGAGGCGGTGGAGATGATCAACTTCGCACGCACGTCTTCCCGCGTCGAGATGCCGGAGGATGTCGATTCCTATGTGAGGCGGCTGATGGAGGACTACCACAATTCGGTCGGGGGCTGAATCCTGCCCTGAAAAGGCCCGGAGCAAATTGGACCTCGGGATTAGAAAGTTTCTTGTATTGGCAACTTATTTAGTGTATATTTCTTTTGTGACACGCATTCAGCGGGTCAAACCAGCCGTGCACAGGACGGCGGATCAAAGTCACCGTGAAAAAAGAAGGAGAACGCATGTCAGAAGAATCGAACGTTACCTATAATAAATATGTAAGCCCGCTCTCTGAACGCTACGCGAGCCGCGCGATGCAGGAGGTTTTTTCCCCGGATAGAAAGTTCCGCACATGGAGAAAACTCTGGATCGCTCTTGCGGAGACGGAAAAGGAGCTCGGACTCGATATCACAGATGAGCAGATCGCGGAGCTCAAAGCGCACGCGGAGGATATCAACTACGCGGACGCGAAAGCCCGTGAAAAGGAAGTGCGTCACGATGTCATGTCCCACGTCTACGCCTATGGTCTTCAGTGTCCGAAAGCCAAGGGCATCATTCATTTGGGCGCGACATCCTGCTATGTCGGCGATAATACGGATATCATTCTCATGAGGGATGCGCTCGCGATCATCAGAGGAAAACTGATCAACGCGATCGCCGGGCTCGCTAAGTTCGCGGACGAGTATAAGAATCTTCCGACACTTGCATTCACGCATTTCCAGCCCGCCCAGCCGACGACGGTCGGAAAGCGCGCGACGCTCTGGATCAATGAATTCATGATGGATCTCGAGGACCTCGATTATGTGGCCGGTTCCCTGAAGCTTCTTGGCTCCAAGGGCACGACCGGAACACAGGCGTCCTTCCTCGAGCTCTTTAGCGGCGACCACGCTCTCTGCGAGAAGGCTGACCAGATGATCGCGGAGAAGATGGGATTTGACGGATGCTATCCGGTATCCGGCCAGACCTACTCAAGAAAAGTCGACACGAGAGTGGTCAATGTGCTGGCAGGCATCGCGGCCAGCGCGACCAAGTTCTCAAATGATATAAGACTTCTGCAGCACCTCAAGGAAGTGGAAGAACCGTTCGAAAAGAGTCAGATCGGTTCCTCCGCCATGGCCTACAAGAGAAATCCGATGCGCTCCGAGAGAATCGCGAGCCTGTCCCGCTACGTCCTTGCGGACGCTCTCAATCCGGCAATCACATCTTCCGTGCAGTGGTTCGAGCGCACGCTGGATGATTCCGCGAATAAGCGTCTGTCCGTACCGGAAGGCTTCCTTGCATGCGACGGTATTCTGGACCTTGTCGTCAACGTAGTGGACGGTCTGGTCGTTTATCCGAAGGTCATCACGAAGCATCTTATGGCGGAACTTCCGTTCATGGCGACGGAGAATATCATGATGGACGC
>JAZRKZ010000022.1:0-2381 GCA_045646565.1 Lachnospiraceae bacterium | reverse complement strand
CTCTGTTACCGTCCTCCTGAGCGTGTACAGCAGGAGAAGCCATCATGGAAACAGCAGAAAGAGCTAAGGTAACCAAAAAGAATTTTACTGTCTTCATATTAGTTAGTTTGTATAAATTGCACAATAATCACACAAAGTTAGCATATTTATTTCTATTTAAACAAGCCTGCACCGCTATTTTTAGTGTTTTTTGAGATAAAAAATGCGCCATGAGCATAAATTAACCCATAGCGCAGCATATAAAGCATGACTTTGAACATCAGAATTTGATTATCACCGCCCTGTCAAGTGCAGGAGCCTTTGGAGACTGCACAACTTCCGAATCAACAATGATCCGGCCTGGTGAGATGCCATACTTGTCAACAAGGAGATTGTAGACATACTCACCTCTTGCCTGACTCAGATACTCATTACGCTTGGCTGTGCCAGTAGTACTGTCCGCGGTTCCAAGAACTGTGATGTAGATTGCAGTTTCCTTGTCAGCCTTGGAAAGGATATTCGAAGCTATGAAATCCAGATGCTGAAGTTCCTTTTCGCAGAGTTTTGCCTGTCCGATATTAAAGAAGAGCGTAGCAGGTCCCATTTCGCTGAAGAAAGCCTCCGCATCAAATACTGGACGATTTTTCAGCGCTGTGTTCTCTTTCTTCAACTTCTTGTTGGTTGATGCAAGTGCATCATTCTGCTCCTTCAAGGCGATATTTGCAAGTTCCATTGCAACTGCGCTCGCCTCGGCTGCAGCAACCTGCTCTGCCATAACCACAGCGTACTCGTCAAGAATTGTGGATGTGCGGATAAAGCCCGGCCATCCCAGATCAACGGCCAGTCCCATTGTCACCGAAGGGATTATCGCCACACCATCTGCTGCTCTTGCCCTGCCATTGACAGCAGTTGCTCTCATATCGATGACAAGATCAAGTCTGTCTGCAAGCCTGAGATTATGGAGAAGACCGACTCCGGCAGCAAGTTCGTTATCAGCAAAGTCCACATCATCAAGGCCATAAGAACGGTAATAACCTGCATGGAGATAAGGAATAAGATTCCAGAATCGTGTCTCCTTATATCCGCCTATTGCATCTGATGCGTTCCAGAGAAAATCACCATGGATATACATATAGCCGAACTTCTCCTGATACATATCCTTATCGGTATCCAACTTTGGCCCCAGCACTGTTGCTGTCGGCGACCATACCTGAGAGTTGATTCCCTGATAACCGATCCTCATTCCGACAGCCGGCGTGAACCATTTTCCAAAACCGGCATCGATGCTTGGAGCGATCTTCATGTTATCTAAGCTCAACCCCTCATTCCAAAATGAGTTTATACCTCCACCGACACTGATAAACCAGTTATCACCAAAAGGGTTGGTCTCATAAGGGCCACGCACGACTTTTCCGTACGCATCCCTGTTTCCATTCTCCTGAGCCATCATAGCTGGAGATGCTGCCAGAAAGACAGCCACAAGAGCCGTAGCTCCTAAAATTAGATTCAGACGTTTCATAACCACTAAAATTAAATGTGTGTTGAAACGCCTTATACAAATTTGGTGTAAAAACCGATATTTTCAGGATATTTTTTTTAACTTTACCAAGTTATGGACAACTACAACAGCAACATATCAGCAAATCTGCAGCTATGCACAGAAGACATTACGACGCTCGCCACCATTACCCTGGAGGCACAAGTCAGAGCCTATGATCTTCTTGACGCCATCCTTGCAGACGAATGCGGATCCTTCCGCAATGAAGCAGGTTTTATACCGGCAGCGAAAGAATTCCTGCAGGCATCAGAAGCCAGGACACCGATATACGACGAGGAAAAACTTCACCGGGAGCTCTCTGCGGTACTTGCGCCATTAGATGAAAACATCAATGAAGCACGCTTCAAGGCAGCATCCATCGCCTCGCTGCACGAATTCGCAAAAGAGACTTTCGAAATATGGAAGACCTCAGGCATCTTTGCCCGTCGCAGAGCCCTCAAAGAGCTCAGACAAAGAGCTGGATTCCGGCTTGAGGCCCATAGAATCGGCAATTACGTTGCAAAGACATTCGATCTGATGAACGAAGCGAACTCACAGTTTGCAAAAGCTCAGCAGGCACGATTCAGCGCAGACGTATCTTACAAGATCAGACCGGACCTGTACGAAAGCATCGCAAAAGCAATCAAACCATTGTAACTTATGAAAAAAGTATATTTCGCCGGCTCAATCAGGGGCGGGCGCGTTGACGCAGACCTTTACAGAAGGATGATCCAGCACATGCAGAAGACATGCATCGTTCTCACCGAACACGTAGGAAGCCCGCACCTCAACCTGATGGAACAGGGAAAGAAGGACGAAGACATCTACAACCAGGACACAGCATGGCTGCGCGAAAGCGACATCC
>JAZRKZ010000021.1:0-3695 GCA_045646565.1 Lachnospiraceae bacterium | reverse complement strand
ATATGTACATTATCTCGACGGGATTCTTAGGCGCGATGGAGGGCCTGGTCGTCTACTACCTGAGCCTCGTGATCCTGAGAAAGCTCCGCTACCCGATCCAGAAGCCGACGCCGCTCACGCAATACTATCCGTCGAAGATCTCGGGGTTTGTCGCTTTTGCCCTTACATTCGTGTACAGTTATACGGTCGCGAGGCCTTTGGCAGACGAAACGGCGCAGAATTTACTCCAGTCCGCGGGCATCTGCGGCGTGATCTATCTGATCTTCTTCGGATACATCGCGCTCCTTATGTTCTTCAGGGTGTATGTCCGCCTTCCCAAGGTGCTGGGAGTTCTTATCACGCTCTTCCTCTGCCTGGCGGTCTCCTATGTCCCTATCCTTATGGGATTCGCGTATATCTCCGCAGGATTCCATGAGGCGCTGGACGCCCGCATGTCCGGGAAGCGGTGAACCTGCCGGAAATCAGATCTGCATAGTTTAAGGCCGGATGATCCCCATCCGGCCAATGGCATCAACCAGTTATAGGCACCGTGATATAGGCATATATCCGGTGCCTGTTTTAACGGGCACTTTGTAGTATAGAATATAATTGTCTATTACGCTTAAATGCTCTATTATTAGCGTATAACGTAGTATAGAAAGGAGGCAATTATGTTCGTGAAAGCTGTACCTAACACCAAAGGCAAATCCGGTACATTCTTTTGCTATCTGGTTGAGTCTTACAGGGAAAATGGAAAGATTAAGCATCGTATTATTCGAAATTTTGGCCTGTTGGAAGAAGATCAAGTGCCGTTCCTCAAGGCCATGTTTGCTGAAAAAAAGCCTCGTCTCGTCTATGACGACGAGGCTATGTAGTATAGACCCAAGGCTGTTATTAAGACAGCGCTGGAGGACCTAAACACAATCTTGTGTTCCAACCAGGTCTCCAGCGCAGCAAGAACTACTGCCAGGGGATTTACTCAGCCCAGAAAAATCACCCTGCAGGATGTTCTTTTATTCTATACTTTCAGGCACTGCGAAACAACCAATAAGGATATTTCCTCTTATTTTTCCAAAGTGGATAAGCAGAAGGTCTCAAAGCAGGCCATGTTCAAGGCACTGGATAAGACAAACCCGGAAGTCTTTCCTCTTATCATACGGGAGTATGCAAAACTCTTCTATGAACATCAGGACTATGCCACCCTGAACGACTGGCTCGTCCTGGCCTGTGATGGTACAAAGATGGATCTGCCACGGGCACCCGGGCTGATAGAGAGGTTTGGAGGAATCCTGAATAAAACTGTCACGGATGAGAGCAAAGTTAAAAATCCACAGGCAGCATGCTCATTCCTTGTGGACGTCATAAACCATGTGGTTCTTGATGCTTGCGTAAGACCATGCAGAACGTCTGAATTACCGATGCTTTATGAGCATTTGGAAAACAGCCGGGAATTACTGCAGGGGAAAAAGGTAATGATCCTATGCGACAGGTATTACGGATCTGCAGAATTGTTCTATTATTGCAGGCTAAACGGGTATCATTTACTTGTGCGGGCGAAATCAAACATGTATAAGGATCAGGTGCGTAATATCAAATCAGATGGACTTATTCATCTTGTCATGAATAAACCCTGGCTGAAAAGGCTAAAAAGGGAAGACTGCCGCTCCTATGCAGCACAGAATCCTGAATTGGACATCCGGGTAGTCAAAAACCATTATGAATACACACTTAATGAGAACAGGTACAACCAGACATCGATCAGTATTGATTCCGTTTACATGACGAATCTTACCAAAACAGAGTTTAAGAAAGAAACAATCGTCGAACTGTACCATGCCCGGAGGTGGGACAGCGAGACGGCCTATTTTGATATAAAGAACCATCTTGAGGCAGAGCGGTTCAATTCCGGCAAATATAACATCGTTGTCAATGAGCTGTATGGAAAGATCCTCTGTTATTCGATATGTGGAATTATTTATGACCGGGTCGATGAGTTCATTCTTGAAAAACGGCAGGAAGAAGACCTCATGTGTACTCAGTACGATTATATTCCCAATATGAAATATATCTGCGACGCAGTACGGTTGGATCATAAGTTCCTTCAATGTGTCGTTCCCGGATACTTATCGAAGGAAGAACAATCCGAATATCTGAAACAGCTGGAAGATGACTTCTCACGGCACACCGTCCCGGTACGCCCGGACAGACACTACAAACGATGGGGGCGATGGATGAGCAGCATACCTAAGGCAAAGTTCAGAATTGACGGGCGGCGCAGCCCGCCTATTAAGAAATGTTTTAACGTCAACGGTTATATGACCGTGCAATGATACACCTAATGATCTGCTGGTAGTATAGAGTTTGATATCTCAAAAAAACCCCAAGTATTTCAAGGGGGTATTTTGCGCTCTTTAACGAAAAAAACCAGTTCGACAACAATAGTCGAACTGGTTGATGCCATTGGGCGGCAGGATCTGCCGCCCTTATCCGCGCTTGCACTCGTTAAAAATCATGTGAAAGCCAACGCTCAATGAAAGGATCTCCTTAAAACTCATGTCCCGCACCTCCAAAGTGATAAATTGTGAAAAATCACAAAAATGTTTGTGGATAAATACAAAAATTGTGCTTGCATTTTGGAAACAGTTCGTGTAGACTATAAAAGCTGTGACATGATAGCTGTGAAGCGTGAGGTTGCCGCTGTGAATACGGCGGGTTTTCCGTGGAGCGAATGTCTGGGGCGCCCTGAATTGGCACAGGGCCGGCCCGAAAACTGACGACAAGTCACTGTACCGATTGACAGTCTGAGATTTAGATCTGTATCCCAGATGTAAGGATCAGAAACGACGTGCGAAGTCTGCAAGCCGGGAACGGCTGCGACCGTTTCCAAGTGTGACGAGGAGGACACGCACGGGAGTGTGTACAGTCACCGCTTGTCGTACTTAATAAAAAGTGCGAATAAGGAGGCGACTTTTTTTATGGCAAATCAGATTATGAGAATTACCCTGAAGGCATATGATCACAAGCTCGTGGACGCATCCGCGAAGAAGATCATCGAGACGGTCAAGAAGACCGGCTCCCAGGTTAGCGGTCCCGTTCCGCTTCCCACCAAGAAGGAGGTTGTTACCATCCTTCGCGCTGTCCACAAGTACAAGGACAGCCGTGAGCAGTTCGAGCAGAGAACACACAAGAGACTGATCGACATCATCACTCCTACACAGAAGACAGTCGATGCTCTGCAGAGACTGGAAATGCCTGCAGGCGTCTACATCGGTATCAAGATGAAGACGAAATAAGCCGTACACATAATTAATTATAGTACAGCGAGAAAAGCAGCAAAAAAGAAAACAGATGCATACTCCATACTGCATTTGTAAATAAAACCTCTACTAGTATGACATCCCTTTCACTATTAAATGCGGAAACCGGTGACCGGCTCAGGCAATTAATAATAGGAAAGGAGAGGCAGGCGGCGCGGTGAGCAGTCAGACAGCAGGCTGCGGACCGAGAGCAGGATCCGGCTGATGAGCAGTTTCAGGGATCCGCGGGAGGGCAGGATGCCAAGAGCCCGAAGGCATAGCGCTGATGTCCGCTGTAGACAAACCGAAACCTTCGGTTTCGCTTCGAAGAATTTGCGGAGCAAATTCTTCACTCAATAGTGTACTTAGATTAAAAGAGCCATTACAAGTACATTTGAGCGGAGAGATCGGAGAAAAGAG
>JAZRKZ010000020.1:0-2178 GCA_045646565.1 Lachnospiraceae bacterium | reverse complement strand
ACTTTTCCCATATCTGTGCTCCTTTTCTTGGTTTAAAGTTCCTAATCATGTTAGCACAGAACGGGGGGAATGAAAATAAGATGTTCCCATCCGTGAACACCTCCACCTTCCGCTTATATCTCCGCAAACTACTGGAAATTGTAAAAGACCAGTGCGGGATGTATAATAAAATGAAGAAACTGTCAGCAGCAAGGAGTAAGAAACAGGATGATCGCATTTTTAAAAGGCACTGTCGCCGCGGTATTTGACGGGTCAGCGGAGATCGACGTAAACGGCGTCGGTTACGAGGTGAGGATCGCAGGCGATACCGTGCAGCGGCTTGCATCGGCGGGCCGGGACGAGGAGATCAAGATCTATACATATACATATCTGAGGGAGGACCAGATCGCCCTGTACGGCTTTCTGTCCAGAGAAGACCTGGAGCTGTTCAAGCTTCTGATCACAGTCAGCGGAATAGGACCCAAAGGCGCGCTGGCATTGCTCTCAGTAGGTACGGCAGACGATCTCCGGTTCGCGATCATGACAGGCGACGCCAAGATGATCGCCCGGGCACCGGGCGTCGGTAAAAAGACAGCTGAGCGCCTGATCCTCGACCTTCGTGACAAGGTGGCAGGACTCTACGACGCGGGATTAGCGGCTATAGCAGCAGGCGCAGCAGGAGCTGCGGGTGGAATCGACGCATCAGACTATTTACCGCAAGCAGGTGCAGCCGGCATCGATGACGCTGCAAGGGAAGCAGTAGAAGCACTGACTGCTCTCGGCTATTCCAGAGCAGAAGCTTCCAAGGCTGTTCGCGCATGTAAAGAGAACGCAGCCAAGAACGGCACGGATCCGGGCGACACGGAGAGCATCCTGAAAGCCGCGCTGCGGTATCTGTAATCGCCCTTCACCAATCATCGATAAACACATGAACCCGGTAAATACATGAATCTGGAGAACAAACGAACCCTATGATGAGAAGAACGATCGAGACCAGCTTTACGGAAGAAGACAGCCGTATCGAGGGGTCTCTGAGACCTAAGAAACTAAGTGAATACATCGGGCAGACCAAGATCAAGGACAGCCTGGGAATCTCGATAGAGGCGGCCAGACAGAGGAAGGAGCCGCTTGACCACCTGCTTTTTTACGGGCCTCCGGGGCTCGGGAAGACGACGATCTCCGGGATCATCGCCAATGAGATGGGCGTCAATATGAGGGTCACCAGCGGGCCGGCTGTCGAGAAGCCGGGAGAAATGGCGGCGATCCTGAACGGGCTCAAGGAGAACGATATTTTATTCGTCGACGAGATCCACCGCCTGAATAAGCAGGTGGAAGAGGTGCTGTACCCGGCGATGGAGGATTTTGCCATTGATATCATGATCGGGAAAGGGCCGACGGCCAAGTCGATCCGCTTGGAGCTGCCCCACTTCACGCTGATCGGCGCGACGACGAGGGCTGGACTCCTGTCAGCGCCGCTCAGGGACCGTTTCGGGGAGATCCATCGGCTGGAGTTCTACAACACGGATGAGCTCAAGCAGATCGTAATGGCGAGCGCGAAGAAGCTGCGCGTCCCGATCGACGAGGAAGGCGCGGTGGAGCTCGCGCGCAGGAGCCGCGGGACGCCGAGACTGGCGAACAGGATCCTCAAGAGAGTGAGAGATTACGCGCAGGTAAGATACGACGGCAGGATCACGCTGGAGGTCGCGCGGACAGCGCTGGACCTCATGGACGTGGACCGCATGGGACTGGACAGGGCGGACAGGAACTTCCTCTTCACGCTGATCGACAAGTTCGGCGGAGGACCGGCGGGACTCGACACAATGGCGGCGGCGATCGGGGAAGATCCCGGCACACTGGAGGACCTGGTCGAACCGTATCTTCTGCAGAACGGACTGATCAACCGGACACCGAGGGGGAGGGTCGCGACGCAGGCGGCCTACAGCCATCTCGGGATCCCGTACGCGGAGCAGGAATCCTGAGCGACCCGCAGAAAGGAGGCGGTGCAGCATGGCGGACAAGACAGATGCGCAGGTGGTCATCGGCGGAAGGACTTATACCCTGAGCGGGTATGAGAGCGAAGAGTACCTTCTGAGGATCGCGGATTACCTGAACAGGAAGATCGACGAGCTTGCGGGCGACGCGGAATACGCCCGGCTCACGACTGACATGAGGCAGCTCCTTCTCAATCTCAACATTGCC
>JAZRKZ010000019.1:0-2526 GCA_045646565.1 Lachnospiraceae bacterium | reverse complement strand
AGCTTTGCAACTCCTTGGCACACAGAACGACATGGCTACGATCCGACTTGCGATGCGACGAAATAGCGCATCATATCGAGGTCATAGTAAAGACCCAAACACGAGGCACTGTACCGGCGAAACCGTTCGCAGAACTCTGCGAGCGTGATCTCGTTGTCGTAAACGGGCTGGCGATACTCGGTCTTGTAGTAGTTGTCGACCGAGGTCAGACGGAAGAAGCGGCTCTCCTGCGGATCGACACAAGGAGAGGTGACGGTGTTGCGGTTCGACGTGGGGACAAATTCCTCTTCTTCGCCCTCTTCCATCGGCTCCTCCGGCACGGGCTCTTCGCCACCGGCGAACTGATCCATCTTCATAGCGAGGAGCCTGTCCTTCTCATAATTGGCACGGATCAAGTCTCGCTTTAGGTCCTTGACCTGCTTGACCAGCTCGTCATACTTCTTCGCCGGAATGTAGCGACGGAAGATCTTGCGCAAAAGCTTTGCAAACAGCACGCAAAGCAGCACGATCAGGGCGATCAGTGCCAGATTGACAACCAACAGCAAGATCCAGTCAACCACACCAAACTCTTCTTCATACTCTTTGATGATTTCCATCCGCATTGGGAAGTTCAGTAGATAGTTCAGGAAATTGAAAAAAGAGATTACAACTTCAAATAAAGCGCGAAATACGCGCCCAATATCCTGATAAAAGTACCGAAAAAAGTTATCCATCTCTGCCTCCTAATGGGTAAAATGCAGCATTATTCTGTCGGTTCTGTACTGCATTCCTGATTCTGGGGCAATTCTTCCATGCCATCAGGCTGCGGTGTAAATGATGCCATACTTGCCAGAAGTTCTGCCTTGAGCTTCTCTCTGAGCTCTGCTTCCAGCGCGGCGCGCTCCTGCTCCTTTGCCTCCTGAAGTTTCTTCTCCTGCGCAGCCAGCAGATCCTCTGTCCGGCCGCGCTCCTGCTCGTATTTGATACGATTCTTCACATTCTGATACTCGAACAGAACTCGGAAGAACTGCACCAGATAATACAGGAAGAAGATGAACACAGGAATAACCACAACCACCAGGAAGCCGGTACTGGTCTGAAGGTAGTCAAACACCTTGCCGAGACCGGGGATCTTGAAATTGGTGTACTTGCCGACGATCTCCGACTCGTGAACGGTCAGCGGATCTGCAGAGGAGTTGTTCTCACGCTTGGTAGCGAAGATCAAATAGCCGCCGCCATCGTAAATTTCGTGGATGTTATGAGTATTGAGGACACGTTCGCCATTGATGACGGTCCAGTAAGTGACGATGTCTCCAACCTTCAATTCGGCGGGATCCTTAACCGATACATCGAAGATCAGGTCGCCAGGATTCAGCACGGGGTACATAGATTTTGTCTGAATCGACAGCATCTGCAGTCCCAATATGCTGGGCACGCCGCTACCGGAGGGAGAGACGTAGGATACATAGGTGGAGATGGCTGCCAACAGAATCGCAATGACCAGAACGGTGTTGACGATGCGACTGAGTATCTTCTGACCCTTGGTCTGCTTGGAGATTGCTTCTTCACTTACGTCGGTTTCTACGGGGGATACTGTGTTTTTCTTTTTCATCTGAAAACGCTCCCTTCGGAAAACTCTAAAGTATATAAAAAGATAAAAATTATCTGATTATTCAATGGGAATCAGGCCGGATTGGCCATCGGAATCGGTGGAAAACTGGATGCTCGCGAGGATCTTTGCTTCCTGACCGATTATATTGGTGCAGTCAATGTCCTGCCCTTCGAGCCATACGTAGATGGTGATCTTCGCCATCTCCTTGGTGGACAGGGAGAACAACTCTGTTTCGGTAGTAAATTCGCCCAGCGTTCTTACGACCATGTTTTTCTCCACCGGGTCTGCCTCCTGCCATGTGTTCATTGTCTGAACAATGAGACAGTTAGCGGGAACAAGCGAGTCAGAAAGGTCGATGCTGGGGGTATCCACGTAGCCGGAGGATCCGTCGTTGTGCTGATCGCTGTTCGGCTCATAGATGTAGAAGACGGCATCTTCCTGCAGCGGCTGACCGGTCATATCTGTTTTTTTGATTAGAAAACCGATGCGGATGGCAAGCTCTGCGTCATATCCGCCGTTGCGGTGCACGATTGCATCCGCGTCCCAGATCGGCTCACCGATCACAAAGGTACCGGAGCCCTGCAGACCCTCCTCCACTTCCACCGCCGGGGAAAGGCTGACTGTTACTTTTTGGTCGCATCGGGCAAACAACGTGCCCATGATATAGTGGCCATCAGCGTTGTCCTGATTGGCATGGCGGGAATCCTCAAGAGGATCCCAGATATTTGTCAGGCGGCCGTCAAGGCCGTAGGTTGCTGCGTAAAATCGTTTTTCACTGTCGGACCATGTAATGGGACGCAGCGGTTTGTGCGGTCCGACCAGTTCTGTAAAGTCCAGCTGGCGCGTCCATTCCTCCGCCATTGGGTCCGGCGAAAGCTCCAGACCGCTGGGGGTATTGACATACAGCGCCATATCGCTGACTTCCGGTGTTCGGC
>JAZRKZ010000018.1:0-2947 GCA_045646565.1 Lachnospiraceae bacterium | reverse complement strand
GCATTTTTGTGTTCTCCAGATTAAAGCTTTATAAAAGCCTCTGGCGTTACGCAAGCTTTTCTGAACTGACAAGAATCATTATTTCCTCTTTCATTACATTCTGCTTTCATACTATATTAATCACGATCTTTTGCGCACGTATGCCTATCTCGTATTACCTCATGGGTGCCGTTCTGCAGTTCGGGGCAATATGTGCAGCTCGCTTTTCGTATCGTTTTATTCTGCTGGAGCGTTCAAACAGGTCAAAGAATGCAAATGACAAGCTGACCAGCAGAATCATGCTGATCGGGGCCGGCAATGCCGGGCAGATGATCATGCGGGATCTGCATAAACAGGTAGAGACAAGAGAACGTATTGTATGTATCATCGATGATAATCCCAATAAATGGGGCCGCTACGTAGATGGAGTTCCGATCGTCGGCGGGCGGGATGACATCCTTGCGAGTGTAGATAAATATAGAATTGACAAGATATATGTCGCCATTCCTTCCGCTTCGCCGCAGAAAATCAGAGACATACTGGATATCTGCAAAGAGACCGGATGTGAACTTAAAAACCTTCCCGGTATGTTCCAGTTCGTTACCGGCGAGATCACAGTCAGCAAGATGAAAGCCGTCGCGGTGGAAGATCTTCTTGGCCGCGATCCTATTGAAGTTGACCTTTCAGAAATATCCGGCTATATCACCGGTAAAGTTGTTCTGGTCACCGGTGGCGGAGGAAGCATCGGCTCTGAGCTTGTCCGGCAGATCGCAGTGACCCGTCCGAAACAGCTGATCATATTTGATATATATGAGAACAACGCCTATGAAATTCAGCAGGAAATCAGAAAGAAGTATCCAGACCTTGATCTGGTAACGCTGATCGGTTCAGTGCGCGACAGCCGGAGACTGGATCAGGTCTTCTCCGAATATCAGCCTCAGATCGTTTACCACGCAGCTGCTCATAAGCATGTGCCGCTGATGGAAGACAGCCCGTGCGAAGCAATCAAAAATAACGCGATCGGCACTTACAAGACGGCTTATGCCGCTATGCTCTATGGCTGTGAGAGATTCGTGCTTATCTCCACGGACAAAGCTGTCAATCCGACGAATATCATGGGTGCGAGCAAGCGCCTGTGCGAAATGGTCATTCAGTCTTTTGCTCACAAGATCTCTGAGGGAAGAGAACTGGATATGCCAATCATCCACGCGCACACAAGCGACGAAGCTCTGGGATTGCCTGACGCAAGAAGAATGCGCGCTCACTCCCATACCAAGTTCGTTGCTGTGCGGTTCGGCAACGTCCTCGGAAGCAACGGTTCTGTTATTCCGCTTTTCAAGAGGCAGATTGAGGAGGGCGGACCTGTCACGGTCACCCATCCGGATATCATTCGTTACTTTATGACAATACCGGAAGCCGTGAGCCTTGTATTACAGGCAGGTTTTTACGCGGAGAGCGGCAGCATTTATGTACTGGATATGGGAGATCCGGTCAAGATCGATACCCTCGCCCGCAATCTGATCAAGTTATCCGGATTAAAACCTGATGTGGATATTGAAATTAAGTATACGGGCCTCAGACCCGGCGAGAAGCTCTACGAAGAAAAGCTTATGGCAGAAGAAGGGATGAGGACAACACCGAATAAACTGATCCATATCGGAAACCCGATTCCGTTCAATACAGATGAGTTCCTGACGCAGCTTCAGAATCTTATGTATGCCGCTTACTTTAACGATGAGACGAATATCCGAAAGATGGTGACAGAGGTTGTGACGACCTATGTCCCGGCCGGCGAACATGGATCTGAAAAAAAGGACAGAGAGTATGAGAAGCTTCTGCAAGAGATGCAGGCGCATAAGAAAGTGAATTTTGAGTCGGAAAATGCCTCTTGACATACCTTCATTTCTTAAAGATAATATCTAATATGTGTGCAGGCATGCCACCAAAGTGCACATATATTGAAAATAACGCTCTGATCTGGAGGGAATCGACGTTATTAGCGCCAGGACCGACATCGGTTGACGAGGACAGCAGTAATCGAAAGACTCGGCGGATGCTGCTGCGGCTTTGAGCGGGTCGAAAAAGATGATGTAAAAAGCAGAATCAAAACTGTAACAGAGCATCTCTTATCGCTTCTGAATTTAAGGCATCGTAAATTCAAATAATTATGGGGAAAGGACTTCTTATGGGAAAATACTTCGGAACAGATGGTTTTCGCGGCGAAGCCAATAAAAATCTAACTTATGAACACGCCATCAAGATCGGCCGTTTCCTTGGCTGGTACTATGGCTCCAGAATTGACAAGAAAGCCAAGATCGTGATCGGCAAGGACACGAGACGGTCATCTTACATGTTCGAGTACGCGCTCTGCACAGGCCTCATGGCTTCCGGCGCAGACGCATACATCATGCATGTCACGACAACTCCGTCCGTCGCCTATATCACCAGAGTCGATGATTTCGACTGCGGTATCATGATCTCCGCATCTCACAACCCGTACTATGACAACGGCATCAAGCTGCTGAACGGCAACGGCGAGAAGATGGATGAGGAGACGATCCTTCTTGTTGAGGATTATATCGACGGATCGCTGGAGATCCCGCTTGCGACTCGCGACGTAGGAAGAACAGTTGACTACGTGGAAGGCCGCAACCGTTACATCGGTTACCTGATCTCCATGTCCAAGTACAGCTTCAAGAACGTGAAGGTCGGTCTTGATGTTGCAAATGGCGCCGCCTGGTCCATCGCCAAAGGCGTCTTCGACGCGCTCGGCGCAAAGACCTACGTGATCAACAACGAGCCGGACGGCTACAACATTAATACGGACTGCGGCAGTACGCATATTGAGCATTTGCAGAAGTTCGTAGTCGAGAAGGGTCTCGATATCGGATTTGCCTATGACGGCGATGCGGACAGATGCCTCTGCGTAGACGAGAAGGGCAATGTCGTCACCGGTGACCACATCCTC
>JAZRKZ010000017.1:0-11967 GCA_045646565.1 Lachnospiraceae bacterium | reverse complement strand
CCCGTCGGAGGAAGAGGCGGTCTTATAGCCATCGCCGGAAGGATCGTCGTTCTCATTCAGATCCTTCTGATCCTGCTTCCGATCGCGGCAATAATCTATCTGTCGTTTGTCAGCATAAGTTCCATTATGCAGGATATTTTCCCGCACAGGTTCACGCTGGAGAATTATCTGGTGATCTTCCGCAAGAAGAGGGTGCTGAAACCGCTGCTTAGCAGCCTTCAGATGTCGGCCATGGCAGTCGCGGCAGGCCTTGTTCTGACGGTTCCCAGCGCCTATCTGATCGTGCGCCGCGCCGGCAGGATGGGCAATCTGCTTAAGGTGCTTCTTATGCTGCCGTCCGCGATGCCTGTCAGTCTGATCGCCATAAATCTGATAAACGCATTTGTGAGGAAGAGCGTATTTTCCTTTAATCAGCCCCTGATCGGAGGATTTTATATCATTCCGATCGCTTACACGATCACGGCCCTTCCCATGCTGCTCAGCTCGAACGAGGTCGCGATCCGCGGCCTGCATCCGAATCTGGAGGAGGCGTCGCGGAGTCTGGGGGCAGATATGATCCGCACCTTTACGCGCATCATCCTTCCGAATATCGCCCCCGGTATTATGGCGGGAGGAATCCTGATCTTTATCCGGATGATCGGAGAGTACACTATGTCCGCGCTGCTCTACGGCGTGCACAACCGGCCGATATCCATCTCCATCATCACGAACATGCAGGAATACAACGTAGGAATCTCCCTTGCTTACGGAGTGATCGTGATCGCGATCTGCTATCTGTCGCTGGCTGTGATCTTCAAACTGGACGATCGGCGGTTCATCTGAGCGGGGAGCAGGAAAGAGGATTTAGAAAGTGAAGAAGAAAATTGTATTTGGATGGTTCAGGATCGTCATCGGACTTTTTGTATTTGCGTTTGGCGTACACCTGACGATATTTGCAAATATCGGGCTCGCGCCCTGGGACTGTCTCGGGATGGGGATATCCTACCATACTCCGCTGAACTACGGGCTGTCCATGACGCTGGTAGCGCTGACGGTCCTTGGGATCGATGTCGTCCTGAAAGAAAAGATCGGTTTCGGAACGATCATCGACGCCCTCCTGACAGGTAATTTCGTTCAGCTGTTCAACAGTCTCGATCCTCTGCCGCTCAATGACCGTCTGTGGTCGGGAATCTTGATCATGCTGGTCGGTTTCGTGTTCATGGCGCTCGGAATGGCTGTCTATATGAAAAGCGAACAGTGCTGCGGCCCGAGAGACGCGCTGCTTGTAGGGCTCGGGAAACGGCTGCCGCGGATTCCGATCGGGATCGTTGAGATCATTCTCTGGTCGGTCGTCCTTTTCGTTGGCTGGCTGCTCGGCGGGCCGGTCGGGATCGGAACAATCATCAGCACGTTCGGAGCCGGCCTTGTGATGCAGATCGTCTACTCCCTGATCCGTTTTGAACCCAGGGAGATGAGGCACAGAGGCGTGATTGAGATATCAAGGGAACTGGCTTCGGACTGACTTATTCTTTACACTCACGGAATTGTATATTAAACTTTAGGGAGAAGTGTATTTTCGTCCGAAAAAAGAATACAAACCTTGTGAGGGCATCATGAAGATCAGAATCAATGTCAGGAGCGCATCCCGCAGGAAAGCGTCCATCATACAGCGGGAGTCAGAATATCCGGACGGTCCGATGACAGTTTTGGAGTTCATCACGGAGACCGTACGGCAGAATGTTAAAGAATACAATGCACGAAAAGACGCAAGGGAAGTATTGCGTCTTTTTTCACGCCCTGAGAGCGAAGAATCGATCAGCGAACGGGTGGACGACATGGCCGTATCCGGCAAGGTGACGTATGGGGATCCTATGGATGCGAGGAAGGCGGATGTCAACGACGCTGTGGAAAATGCGCTGCAGTGTTTTGATGACGGGATCGTCGCTCTCTTTGCGGACGGCGTGCGGTATACGAAGAAAGAGGAACAAATCCTGCTTGCGGAGCAGAGCGAGGTGACCTTTGTCCGGCTGGTGTTCCTAGCAGGCAGAATGTGGTGATCCTTAAGGCAGAAAGACCGGAAAGTCAACGACAGAATAAGGGAGCGGAATATGGCATACGATTATAATTCCAGAACAAAGTGGGAAAAGGAAAGAATTGAGAAGTGGGACAAAGAACATAAGAAAGAGATCGACAGGCTTCACGGCGACATGCGGGAGCTTTTTAACGAGGTGCAGAATTTCAGCAGCTATCCGCACTGCGGTTTTCCCGTGATCAGCAAATGGTCGCGGCTTAAGACGAAGGCGGAAGCCGGTTTAAAGACGCTGAAGGAGATCCTTTATGAGGACTGTCCGGAAATCATCAGTATTCTGGTGCCCGGGCAGTACCGGGAGGACTTCGACTATATGCTGGATCAGTATGCCGGCTTCCAGTACACGAGATCGCTGTTCCGTCCGACCCTCAGGACCACGGATCCGGCAGCCCATATGCTGGACGCCTTCGGACTCATGCAGGCCTATAAGGTCCTGGGAATCTATGGCGTTACGCCGCTCGAATATCTGACCGAGAGAACGGCGGCTGATACGCCGATCGACGGGGAGCTTCTGGACTTTAAGCGCAGCGACAGCTTCGCGAGAAGTCTTCATATGGTGCAGTTCGACGATATTCTGGCAGCGAGGATCGACCGCGGAGACGAAGCCTGTATCGGCGCTGTGAAGGAAGCCATACTGAGCGACACGAATACGGTGGCGGTCACCGTTCCGTTGATCCGCGGGATCGTAAGGTCCCGCAGTACGGAACTTCATGAGCTGCTGGCCAGATTCCTTGTTGCCGCAAAGCGGGAGGAGGGCGTGCGTCAGGCGGTCTGTGAAAACGCGGACTGCGGCAGAGCGGAGGCCTTTATGGTCATCCTTGGCGCAATTCGTGACAATGACCTGATCAGATTTTCGGCTGTGAAGCGGGCGATCGCCACATGGACAGGTATCTGTAACCCGGATTCGATGGACAGGGTGTCGGCGAAGCTTCTTGACGGCATTACCGAGGCTCTGAGCGACCGCGGGCGGGCTGTGGAAATGACCCGGACTGAGGACAGTGTGCTGATCGTCACCGGTCTCTGGGCACTTGGATTTGCCGAAGCGCGGGACGCCACAGACCGCATGACGGAGATCGCAGCGTCGGGGACAAAGAACCAGCGCCTGACCATTTCCTATTACAATCGCTACATGCAGTTTTCAACGTTCAGCGAGCGGGCAGCGAAGAAAATAATCGAGACATATCCGGAAGATCAGGAGATGGCGGCAGCCTTTATGCCCACATACCTTGACGCGGTAGACGTGGTCATCCGGGACTGTATCCGCGATAAAAAGGGAAAAGTGGTCTACAGCGCCGGCGAGCAGGAGCTTGTCTACGAGCCGCTGGAGATCGGTGAGATTTTTGACAGTGAGGAGGAAGCCCGGCTTCATTACGGGATTCTGAAAAACCTTGCGGATCATATGAAAAAGCGCAGGATCGAATACTCGCCCATGATCTTCCCGTGGTACGGCGCTGTTCTCGACAAGAGCGATCTCACGCAGAGGATGGTCATGATCGCCTACGCCCTGAAGGATCAGGAGCTGATCGATGAAGTCTGCGTCCGCCTTTCGGATATCACGGATTCTTATTATAACACCCGAAAGAACTATCTCCGCGTCCTTCTGCACGATCCGAAAACAAAGGTACAGAAAGAAGCGCTGATCGGTTATGTTGCCGACAAGGAGAGTTTTACCAGAGCGTGCGCCTTTCAGATCATGAAGCGGCTTCCTCTTTCGGACGAGGATATACGGCTGCTGGAGAAGCATCTGCGGCTTAAAAATGAAGAGACAAGGCGCTATGTCATCGATCTTCTGGAACGGCAGAAAGAACCGAAGATCCTTGAGAGTATCAAGAGACTTGTGTCCTCCGATAAGGAGCAGATCCGCCTTACCGGACTCGATATGCTGAAGAGGCGGAGCGAGGAAAGCGCGGAGGCGAAAAAAGTCTGTGCGGATCTTCTTGGACGGACGCTTCCGGATGGCGAGGGGCTCACCGAGAAAGAGAAAGTTCTGTATTCGGAGATCGTCGGAACCGAGAGCGCCGGCAGCATTCTGAATACAGCGGGATACGGGCTGTATGACCCGGAAGCAAAGTATGAGCCGTCTCTTGCGGTAAAAGCAGGGACTGCGGATCAGAGTGCCCTCGGCCGCAGCTTCGGTCTTCTGAAAAAGATTTTCGGGGAGGGTGACGAGAAAAGACTGCTGAAAGATTTCTTCAATCTGAGCGGAAAGGAGCTGGACCGGTACTTCGACAGGATCCGGGCGTTCATACTCGAGCATGGAAAACTAGAGTACACCGGCGCGAACGGGGAGAAGCAGCTGCTCGGCGACGGGTTATTCCTCCTGAATTATGATTACAAAGGTGAGCTTTGGACCAGGTATCCGTTCCCGGAGCTCTGGGAAGAGGTGTATATCACGATCATCAAAGATCCGAAGGTCTTCTTTAATCTGTATTTCGCGATCCGGAACGGTTTCGACGCAGCTACTGTCAAAGATATGGAATCTTACAGAAAAGCGGAGAAGACGATCTTCGGGGAAGTCTATTCGGGCTATTACTATACGGATCTGAAGTACAGGAGCAGCTACGGCGGTCACAGCATCTATCAGACGATACTGGATATCATAGCGAGCCGGCGGAAACTGGTCCTGCCGGCGGAGATTGCGTATGCAGCGGTACTTCAGGCGATTCGTCTCCCGGAAGAGATCCGATGGATGGAAAAAGCGCCTTCCAAATATCAGACCTTTGGAGGCGCGCAGCGCTCTACCGTGTGCTTCCTTAGGACCGACAAGTTCCGGTCTGTCCTGACCCGCGTCTGCCACTATGAAAACGATGAGGAGTTCCGGTCTGTCTTCCCGCTGCTCTATGAGGTGGACAGAGTGTACGCCTTTGACGCGCATGAACCGACAGCCGGCTATTCCAACAGCTCGCGCAACATCCTCTCCATGTTCTCTTACGTGAAAGCGTGCGAGCTGGGCATCATCACGAAAGATTTCCTCTATAAGGCGGCGTTCGAGCTGGTCGGTCTCCGGTTCGCGATCGGTGAACTGGGAGAGCTTATGAAGCCCAACCTGACGATAAGCACGATCAATAGTTTGAAGAAATACGCTCCCTGCGATATGGAAAAACATACAGTCGACAAAGAGTGCCGCTTCTATAAGCTGTGCGCGGAAGTGTATGAAAAGCTGGTCAATCTGATCCTGGATGTGGAACTTAAGCGCGGTGATACGCCGACTGTTTTTTCACCGGCAGTTTCCCGCATCTCCCGGATCGAGAGCATTCCGCGGCTCATTGAGGTCCTGCGGGCGCTGGGAACGGATCCTCTGGACCGGAGTACCTATTATTCCTATTGCGGCGGGACAGGGAAGCGGGAGTGCCTGAGCCATCTGCTGAAAGTGTGTCATCCGCTTCCCGAAGAGACAGTGGATGATCTGGCGAGGGCAGTCAGCAAGAACAAGCTGACGAATGAGCGGCTGATCGAAGTGGCTATGTACGCGCCGCAGTGGCTCGATCTCATGGAAGGAGTCCTTGGTATGGACGGCTTTAAGAGTGGCTGCTACTACTTTATGGCGCACATGAACGAGCGCTTCGACGACCGGAAAAAGGCGATGATCGCGAGATACACGCCGCTTTCGACGGAAGAGCTGAATAACGGGTGCTTTGATACGAACTGGTTCTTCGAGGTCTACGAAAAGCTCGGGGAAAAGAATTTTACAAAGCTCTATAAGGCAGCCAGGTACATCGCGGACGGCAGCAAGCACACGAGGGCGAGAAAATATGCGGACGCCGCGACAGGCAAGGTCGACCGGGATGAGCTCGAAAAGGTCATAGCAGGCAAACGGAACAAAGACCTTCTGATGAGCTATGGTCTGATTCCGATCAGGGACCGGCAGGATGCTCTCCACCGCTACGAGTTCCTGCAGAAATTCCTGAAGGAGAGCAGGCAGTTCGGCGCGCAGCGCAGACAGAGCGAGGCTCAGAGCGTGATGTACGCGATGAAGAACATGGCCACGACGGCGGGATACGCGGATGACCTGCGGCTCGTGCTTGCCATGGAAACGGAACTTGTGCTGCAGAATCAGAAGTATTTTGACGGCGTGGAGATCGCCGGGTATACTGCCCGGATCCTGGTGGACGCGGACGGGAAGTCGGAGCTTAAGATTTTCAAGGGCAGCAAGGCGATGAAGTCTGTTCCGGCAGCCCTGAAGAAGGATGAGACATTCGTCGAAGTAAAGGAGTACGCATCCAAGCTGTCGAATCAGTACTCTCGCTGCACATCGATGTTCGAGCGCGCGATGGAGGAAGAGGAGAGCTACAGCTTCGGAGAAATTCTCGCTCTGTGCGCGAACCCGGTGACGGCGGGAATCCTTGGCCGGCTGGTGTTCGTCGGCGAAGAGACATGTGATGACGCTAAGGCAGCCGGAAGAGAGGCTGCAGGCGGGGACGTCTCCCGTATCGTCGGCACGGTGGAAGAGCTTCAGGCCGCAGCTGTCGATTCCGGGACCATGCTCCTTGTGGCCCACCCCGTCACGCTGAGAAAGATGGGCGAGCTGACCCGTTATCAGCGGATGTTCTTTGAAAAGCAGAAGACATCCGGTACGAAGCAGCCGTTCAAGCAGGTGTTCAGAGAGTTCTACCCCAAACTCGAGGAAGAAAAAGACGCGGCGGACTCCAGACTGTTCGCGGGGTATCAGGTACAGCCGAAGAAGACCGTAGCGACCCTTAAAAGCCGCGGATGGGTCGCCGATTATGAAGAAGGTCTTCAGAAAATCTTTTTCCGTCAGGGAATCGCGGCAACGATCTACGCGCTTGCGGACTGGTTCTCGCCGGCGGATACGGAGAGTCCGACGATCGAGTTCGTCTCTTTCTATGACAGGAAGACATATAAGCAGAAGAAGCTTGCGGAAGTTCCGGATATTCTCTATTCGGAAGTCATGCGCGACGTGGACCTTATGGTGAGCGTGGCCCATGTGGGCGGCGTGGATCCGGAGACCAGCCACTCGACGATTGAAATGCGCCGTGTGATCTTTGAGTTCAATATGGAGCTGTTCGGTCTTACGAATGTGACCTTTGAAGGTACGCATGCGTACATCAAGGGAACACACGACAGCTATCATGTTCATCTGGGAAGCGGCGTGATCCATAAGGAAAGCGGCGGAATGGTCAACATCATACCGGTGCATTCACAGCAGCGGGGCAAACTGTTCCTGCCGTTTATCGATGAAGATCCGAAGACGGCGGAGATCCTCTCGAAGATCCTGCTGCTCGCGGAGGATCAGAAGATCAAGGATCCGTATATCCTTGGCCAGATCCGGTGAGCATACCAGGCTGTTATCAGCCCTGCCACAGGAAATTCATAAAAGTGGGGATCTGCTTTTCCCAGTCGGCCTCACAGTGATGTCCGCCGATCTGGCAGTTCAGCATGGTCTTCGCCCCGGAAGATGCGAAGCGGCTGGCTGCGGCCTTCAAGCTCTTGTAAGTAAAACTTGTGCGGTCTTCCGCATCTGGATCCTTGACGCCGCGGGCTTCCCGGGTCCCCCAGGAAAGATAGACTCTCGTGTCCGGATCGATCTTGCATGTATCGATCACGCCGAGGATCCGCGGGAGGCAGAACATGATGGAGCTTGATACACAGGCGGCTTTTGAGAAGACATCGTTGTAGCGGGCGATTGCGTAGACGGACATGAGTCCTCCCATGCTGGAGCCGCCGATACCTGTGTGCAGGCGGTCTGCCAGTGTACGGTATTCCCGGTCGATCATCGGCTTGATCTCATGGACGATCCACTGCATCGTGATATCGCCCATCGGGGCAAAGCGGCTGAGAAAACCGGTCTTTGTCCGGAACGGGCTGTATTCAGACAGCCGCTCGTCTCCCTCATGACCGCATTCAATGCCGACGATGATGATATCCCTCGGCCATTGCTGAAGGAATTCACAGAAGCCCCAGCTTTTACCGAAGGTGGCGTCCTCGTTGAAGAAGAGGTTGTGCCCGTCGAAGAAATACAGGACGGGATAACGCTCGTCCGTTTCATTGTAATTGTCAGGAAGCCAGATGTGGAGCATCCGGTCCTTACCTTTCGGCGTATATAAAAAATCTCGTTTTACTACCATTTTGTGCCTCCTTTGCTATTCACCCAGTATACAACATGGGCACAGGATTGTCAGTAACGTTCTTGCTAACCGCTTTATTTAATGATATCTTAGTTTATAGAGGCAAATTGACTGAATGCTTCCGGGAGGATTTTATGCAGCAGATTACAAAAATTGTCGTGACGGGCGGGCCGTGTGCCGGCAAGACGACTGCCATGAGCTGGATCCAGAATTCATTTACAAGACGCGGTTATGTTGTTCTGTTCATACCGGAAACGGCAACGGAGCTCATCAGCGGAGGCGTCGCGCCCTGGACCTGCGGGACAAATTTTGACTATCAGGTCTGTCAGTGCGCACTGCAGAAGGAGAAAGAGCGGATTTTCCAAAGGGCCGCCAGGACGATGCCGCAGGAGAAGATCCTGATTGTCTGCGACAGAGGCATGTTTGACAATAAAGCCTATATGACGGATACGGAATTCGAGACGATCCTCGGGCGTATGGGACTGACGGTGGAAGGAGAGAGGGCAGAATACGGGGCTGTCTTTCACCTGATGACAGCGGCAAAAGGGGCGGAAGAGTACTATACAACGGCCAACAACAGCGCCCGCTATGAGACAGTCGAGCAGGCAGTGGAGCTTGACGATACCATCATCCGCTGCTGGAAGGATCATCCGCATTTTCGGGTCATCGATAATTCGACGGATTTCGAAGAAAAAATGGTCCGCCTGATCACTGAGATCTCAGATTTCCTCGGAGTACACATACCGTTCAGGACCAAGCGCAAGTTCCTGATCGAGTATCCCAATGTGGATATTCTGGAGTTTGATCCGGACTGCCACAAAGTCGAGGTCATCCGGACTTATCTGAGGTCTGATCCGGGCGAGGAGATCCGTATCCGCAAGAGAGGCATCGGGAATTATTTTACCTACTTCCTCAACACAAAGATCACAGCGGCTACCGGTGAGATTATTGAAACGGAGAAGCAGCTGACGGCGGAAGAATACAAACTGCTCGAAAAGCAGGCTGATCCGGAGATGAGGCATATCTACAAGACGAGGTATTGTTTCACATATGAGGAGCATTACTTCGAACTGGATCTGTATACGCTGTGGGACGACAAGGCAATCGTCGAGGTCGAGAGCACTGAACTCAACGAAGAAATTCATTTCCCGGAATATATCAAAGTGATCCGGGAACTTACCGGGGACGAGAGATTCCGGAATGCAGTGCTCGCGCGAAAACAATAATATGAAGTAAAGCTCCGAGGCTGTCGCATGAAGGCGCGGCGCCGCTATATGGCAGACGATACGTATACGTCCGTCATGCAGCGGCAATACCGCCTGATGCGGCGCCTCTTTTTCGAAGACGTCGTGCCATGGCATACAGATGCTGCCTGCGCGCATAGCAGACACCTTAGCGGCTGCGCAAAAAGAGCGTGAAGAAAGAAGAGCGGGCAGAAAGAGGGTAATGACAACAGTGTCGAGTTGTAGTATCATGTATGCTATATTCGTATCAAACGCTATGATACGAAAAAGGGAAATTCCAGATTCGAAGGCGGCTCATTCTGCCTGAGGCATGTAGAGGGATATTTGATGGAAATAACACAGGAGAACTTACGTGGGAAACATCGTCTGTTTTTCGTTTTAACGGTGATTAAATACATATGCTCTGCCGCTCTTACACTGCTCGCTATGCAGTGGAGCGGACAATGGGGCGGCGCGGTTGCCGCATATGCGGAACTGGCCGCCATTTTCTGTTTGTCGAATATGATCCTTCGGAGGGTGAAGATCCCGGGATGGATCGTGAACGGGCTGTTGATGCTTTTCTATAACGCACAGATGCTCGTGCTCCTGTTCGGCGGGACATTTATATCGCTTGTCATGCTCACGAACCTGGATTCCCTTGAGGACCTTGGCGGAAAAGCCGCTATCTACGCGTTCGGCGTCGTGTTCGTCCTCATTATTTCCTTTATACCGATCTGCTACATCGATCCGTCGCCTCTCAACTGGTCGGGGATCCTGTCTGCGGTCCTTGCTGTAGAGCTGGTGTTTACCATGACCGCCGGCAGCGGCTTTTCACCTTTTTACGCTTATAGAACGCTGACGAATGACAGTATTGCCAGCAGGCAGCTGACGGAATCGATCGAGGGGGCTACGGAAGACGAGACGCATCGTTTCTGGTCCAACGAGTACTATAACTATCGAAAAAAGCCGGCGGATCTCCCGGAAAAACCGAATATTGTCATCATCCTGACGGAGGGGCTGAGTCAGAACGTGATAGACGACCCGAGGAACATGATGCTCTATGTGGATTCCTACCAGAAGAAGGCGCTGTCATTTGACAATTATTACAATCATACATTCGCGACCTACAGAGGTATTATCGGCCAGCTTTATTCCGGCTACCAGCTGAATAATTACGATACGAACTCCCTTGTCTCGCTGCAGGAAGTATTCGGCGACAACGGCTATCACACGGAGATCATTAACACGGAACCCTTTAACCTCAATTTTGCGGGCTTTCTTGAGAATCTGAATTTCGACGAGGTCGTCACGAACACGGAGATCGAAGGCGGCGGCATATCGGACACGCTGACGGATAAGCAGGCTTACGAGATCCTTTATGATGAGATTTCCGCTGAGCATCAGAAGGGCAAGCCGTTCATGACAGTGATCTATACGTTCGGCACACATGTCTCTTTGGATTCACCGGACGAGAGGTTCGGCGACGGGTCGGACCGGTTCATCAACAAGTTCTACAATCTGGACTGGCAGTTCGGTGAATTCATGAAGAAGTTCGAAGCAAGCGGGATGTCCGAGGATACGATCATCGTTTTCACCGCGGATCACTGTACGTATGCGGATGCGGATTTTTCGAGCACATTCCCGGACGTAAGGCGTGCGTTCCCGGAGTGCGACTCAATACCGTTCTTTATTTATTACAAGGGGATAGAGCCGGATTCGATCGACGTCAACGGAAGAAATTCGCTTGATTTCGCGCCGACTGTTCTTGACTTTCTGGATATTCACGCGGAAAACTATTTCCTCGGAGTCACCCTGTTCGCGGATGATCAGACTTCTGCCAACATGTCTTCCTTCGACAGGATATTCTCTGATTCCTCCTCCCATGTCTCGACTAAGGATGCGAAGATCAGTCAGCTCTCCGACGTACAGAAAGAGATTTTTGAGAAGGAGGTACATAAGTACTATATCGCAAAATCGCAGGAAAGGAAAAAGCAGTCTTAATGTCGTTCGGCATTTAATATCTTTACTTTTCAGATATGTTGAGTTAGAATAATTTCATAATGTATTGTGCGAATTATATCGTGGTATTGTAAGATTTGCACAAAGGGAATAGGAGGTAACTATGAAAAAAGCATTAGCATTATTACTCACTGGCTTGATGGTAATCAGCATGGCTGCCTGCGGCGGTTCATCATCCCAGTCGACGCCGGCTGCCACGTCCGGCGGCGCAGACAGTACAGCGGCAGCGGCCGAGAGTGAGCTTGTGACGGCTGCCAAGGAAGAAGGAAAACTTGTCGTCTATGGTTCCTGCGAAGAGGATTATCTGGCGGCAGCGTGCGAGAATTTCCAGAAACTGTACGGAATCGAAGTTCAGTATCAGCGTCTGTCCACCGGTGAAGTTCAGTCTAAGGTGGAGGAAGAAGCTGGCAATCCTTCCGGTGACGTTTGGTTCGGTGGCACCACTGACCCCTATAATGTCTGTGCTGCAGAGGGTCTGTTGGAAGCTTATGAAGCTGAGAATGCTGCTCATCTGATGGGTGCTGAAACCCGTGATCCCAATGGATATTGGTATGGTATCTACAAGGGTATC
>JAZRKZ010000016.1:0-2505 GCA_045646565.1 Lachnospiraceae bacterium | reverse complement strand
TGTCCGTCCAGAAAAACGTCGATCCCGTTCGTGTGGGAGATCACATCCGCATATGTCCAGGGACGCGACTTCTCATTCATTCCCAGATGCCCCATCACATAGACGTAATCAGCGCCCTCGGCCCTGGCGTCATCCACAGCCTTCTGCACTGCTTCATAAAGCATCTCGCCGCTCTCGTCCTGCAAAAAGCCATATACGTAGTTGCCGTCCTTATCCTGGAAGAACTTCGGCGTTGAAGACGTGACCGTCTCCGGAGTCGTCACTCCGACGAACGCGATGCGCATGCCCGCAGCTTCCTTGATGATATAAGGCGGGAACAGGAACTCTCCCTCTTTGTTGAAATTGCAGCTGATATAGGGGAAGTCCGCTTTCTTCGCAAGCTCAAGGAATTCCTCGGCAGTGTAATCGAATTCGTGGTTCCCGGGTATTGCGACGTCATATTTCATCGCGTTCATGAGTTCGATCATCGCTTCGCCGCCGGTCACTGTGCCCAGGACTTCACCCTGGATCGCATCGCCGTCATCTACGAGAAGAGTCGTATATCCCTTCGCTTCCAGCGACTCGCGGACCTGCTGCAGTCCCACAAAACCGAACCCCTGGTCCACTCCGCAGTGTATATCGCTGGTATACAGGATGATGACATCCCCGTTCTTTTCGGCGGTTCCGGGCGCAGCAGCGTCCGGAACATCCTGCGGAGCTGATGAGCCTGCATCGGATCGATCAGCTGATCCGGTCCCGACAGCGCCGCTCGTTCCCGATCCCGCGCCGCACGACGCAAAGACTGTGAGCATGATCGCTGCCATGATTAAAGCTATACGTTTTTTCATTTTAGCAGTTCCTCTTCCGTAATGATCCCTTTGCAACGCTTTTCTCTATTATGAGCGGTCAGGTCCTCCTTGAGAAAGCATTATACTTGCCAACCGCACTCTGCTGTGATAAGTTAGCAGTTGTTCACTATTTTGACATATGATGCCCGGAACCCGCAACTGTTCTCCGAAGCGAAGTCCCGGCAACATCGCTGTACTTACCGCAGAAAGGCAATGCCCATGAATTCCAAATACGTACTGAAAACGCTCTTTGTTGCGCAGGCCGGCGTCATTGCCGCACTCTACACTGTGCTTACGATCGTCGCTGCCGGTTTCGACCTTGCGAGCGGCGCGATCCAGGTGCGCTTTTCCGAGGCGCTCACGATCCTGCCCTTTTTCACTCCCGCGGCGGTACCGGGCCTGACCCTGGGATGCGTGATCAGCAATCTTGTGACCGGCTGCGCTCTGCCGGACATTATCTTCGGATCCCTGGCGACCTTTATCGGCGCGTTCGGATCCTATCATCTGCGCGGAAACCGGTTCCTGGTCTCCCTTCCTCCCATTGTCTCCAATACGCTGATCATTCCTTTCATACTGACATACGCGTATCATATCCCCGGCGGCATACCCTATTTTATGGCTACTGTCGGTATAGGGGAGGTGCTCTCCTGCCTCGTGCTGGGGCAGCTTCTGCTGTCAGTCCTTCTCCCTCTCAAGGGCAGGATCTTTCCCATGAATACAGGGGAGTGAACCGGCCGGACCGCTCCCCTCGCCTGTCAGGCCGTCTGTCCGGGTTCACCCCAATATGCTATCCTCATACTGCCTTGTGTACAGGGAATAGTAGTATCCCCTCATTTGCATCAGTTCAGAATGCTTTCCCCTCTCTATGATCTTTCCGTCCTGTACGACCAGGATCATATCCGCGCCGACGATCGTCGAGAGCCGGTGCGCGATCACGAAGGAGGTCCTGCCTTTCGTTACGACCGAAATGGCATCCTGGATCTCCTTTTCTGTCAGCGAATCGATCGAAGATGTCGCCTCGTCCAGGACCAGGAGCCTGGGGTCCGCCAGCAATGCCCTGGCAAAAGACAGAAGCTGCTTCTCTCCTGTCGACAGGTGGCTGCCTCCTTCTCCCACTTCACTGTCAAGACCTCCCATTTTTTCAACGATCCCGCGCGCAGAGACCATCTCCAGCGCCTCCATGATCTCCTCATCTGTCGCGTCAGGTCTCCCGTAGCGAAGGTTCTCCCTCACAGAGCCTGAGAACAGGTGCGGTGTCTGCAGCACATATCCGATATGGCTGTGCAGCCACAGCTGCGATCTCTCCCTCGCGTCCCTGCCGTCGATGAGGAGCTGACCTTCCGTGGGCTCATAGAAGCGGCAAAGCAGGTTGACCAGCGTGGACTTGCCTGCGCCGGTCTCGCCGACAATGGCTATATTTTGACCGTGCGGGACTTTGAGGCTGAAATGCTCCAGGACGTTCTCCTCTCCATCCGGGTAGCGGAAGGTCACATCCCTGAACTCGATGTCGCCGAGCAGTTCCTCCCAGTTCTCCCGTTTGGGATGAAAACTGTCCCCATAGCGGGCCGTCACTTCCGGCGTGTCCGACACATCCGGCGGCTCCGCGAGAAGGTCGGTCAGCCGCTCGATGTTGACCTGGATGCTGATAAAAGACGAGATGTTCTGTATGATGAACTGG
>JAZRKZ010000015.1:0-3416 GCA_045646565.1 Lachnospiraceae bacterium | reverse complement strand
CAGGCCTGAGTTGTCAAACACCATAAACTCATAGCCGTTCTCCCTGGAGATTCTGAATACCCTTTTATAGTCATAAAACTGTCTGATCAGCTCGATGATCATGTAGCATATGTCTGAGAAGCTCCGGTATGAGGCAGAGATCATATCTCGTGATAGTTTGGAGCCTGCTTCCTGCAGGGCGGCTATCGCGCTCGCAGCCGTGACTCCGTTTGTCGTGGATCCCTGTGAGAAATCCCTGTTACCCGACGTCTCCTTCAGCTCGTCTATCTTCGCCTGCCTCAGCTCTGCGTAGATAGGCGGCAGAGGCTGGTAGGTGATCTCGCGGTACGCATCCTCGCCCAGCGAGGAATCGGATACGATGATATCCTTCTCGATATCCGCGAAGTCCTCGGGCTTGATGCCGGAGTCCGCTCTGACTATCGCTCGCTTCTTTGATGCGACAAGCGCGGACTGCATCAGGTGCCGGTCCAGCTTATCGATGAAGGTCTGCGGGGCCTTCATGATGTCGATGTAGCCAAAGCCCACCGGCATGTCTGCCTCAGGGAACAGAACGTCAAACACGTACGGATATAGACCGTGATCGTAGTATCCTCGCTCTGCGTACTCCGGGTCATTCTCGGACGCGTACAGGACCTGCTCGTTGGCAAACTTGCAGTAATGCAGGATGGTCTTGCTGCCGTTCTTGACTTTGTAGTACCAGTCCACGACCTTCACCTTAGTGGTCTCGTTCTGGGCATACTCGTGGTCATACTCCACGACTATCGCGTCCCCCGTATCCGACTGGAATTTGATCTTCGGATACAGCTTCTTCAGCTGCTCGATGTCACGGTACTCCACCTCAAAGAAGTTCTCTGATTCCTGGATATCCGTGATGCCGGGCTCCCAGAACAGGTTCAGCAGATCACTCTTCACTACCTGTATGTCGCCCAGGCCATTGTTTAATGTCGCGTTCCAGATGATCTTATTGACGCCGGTGCCGTTCTTGATCTTGTACCAGGCTGTAGCGTCATAGACTTTCGGAAATTTGTTGTACTCCAGGAGCACAGGAATGATCTCTGATAAGGCATCCGCTGTCGGCATGTCGGACTTTTCTCTCGGCAGCACGTTTGGCTGCGGATAGTTGTCCATGACATCCGCGTGCTTATTCGCCAGGGCATTGAACATCCATGCCGATGACGCCAGCGTGTCTCCTTCCTTCTTCAGCGCGTCCCAATGCCTGAGCCTGAACCAGCGCTCATTCTCCCGTATGCGCTCGTCCAGGGGCTTCTTATGCGACGCGTATTTCGTCAGGATGTCAGCCGCTTTCAGGATCTCATCCTTCCCTATCCTTCCTTTCTTTTTGCTCTCTGTCTCCAGAGACATATCCTCATTCGGGCGCATATGTGCCTCCTATGGTTTATTTATACAGATCAAGAGGGTCATCCCCTTTAGGTTTAGGTTTGTGCATGGCGCGTGCAGGAATAATATGACGCATGCAGGCATAGCGCAGGCTGTCGTAACAGTTATGGGCTACTATGCCTCCCTCTACGACATAGTCATGAGTATCCTCCACTTCCATGTTGTAGACGTCAGCCTTCCCGGCATACGTTATTCCTACGATCTTCAAACATTAGCCTCCTTCCGCAGCTGAGACTGCAGGTCCTTGACTTAGAGTATTTATTCGCCATGAATGTCTTCCCGCAGAAAGCGCACACCTTTTCTACGTTGTCTGCTCCGATCTTGCGTCGGTAAGCTGATCTGCATTTATTGCTGCAGAATCGGCTGCTGCCTTCCGCATACCGCTTCTTGCTCAGGAAAGTTTTCCCGCAGTACATGCATGTATACTCAACAGGTTCAAGCATCGCGGCGGCTTTTATGGCGTGTTCTCTGTGCCATTCTCGCCCCTCAGGCGACCGGTGCCACTCCTTCGCGAGCTCCTGCATCTCTTTGACGTGTCGTCTGCCATATGCCTGCCGGTCTTCGGTATGCATATGGCGGCTGATATGCGCGGGCGCTTCGACCAGCTCGAGGTTGCTTATATCGTTATTGGCCTTATTGCCATCGATATGATGCACATGATACCCTTTAGGGATCTCCCCGTTGACGCTCTCCCATACCAGTCTGTGAAGCCGTCGCCCATCGTGCTGATAATATGGCCCGCACAAATAGAACCTCTCTCCGTTAAACTCCTGGATTGTTTCGTTCACTACCTTCACTGTCATATTCGACCTCCATAAGCTCGTCTCCTTCCTGCAGTTCGTCAAGCCTCTTCCAGCTTCCGTCTGCAAGCATGAAACGATGATTGGCAGTCGCCGTGACAGTCGCTCCGGTATCCGTGGTTATAGTGAACACGTCCACCTGTTCCTGCGTTTTTCTGATGTCGTATGCTCTATGGAGCTGCCCGTCATGGCTGACTACATATCGCATGGTATCAGTTAGGTCTTCTATTTTCGCCCACCCTACTTCAGTGAGGACTTTCGTGCTTCCGATAACGCAATGGTCCTCCTGCTTTGTATCCACGTCCTCAACGTCTATCAGGTCGTACACGAGGCTCGGCAGCGTGCGGATGATGTTCCTGCAGGTGTTGAAAAACTGTACCATCGGGTCTCCGTTCTCATCGAAGGCCAGCCGGTAATGGATCTGCATCTTTCCTGCTATCCTTGTATGGTCCGCAGGATACCAGTAAATCCGCTCGCGCTCCATCGCCGCGGCTATACTCTCGCCGCCGTCCTCAGCAAAGATTGCAGGGTCCGCGACTCCGTATATCTTGTGCCCTGAAAGCTGGGGATCCTCCGCCTCTATCTCACGGATCTTCCGCGCCACCTGCCGCGGCTCCCATTTGACTCCATGATCAGGCGTGCCGTCCCAGCCGTATAGTTCTCGGAGGAAGTACATTTTCCCTTTAGTATTTATTGCACACCACAACACGGCAAACGGTCTGGAGTATCCCCAGTCAAATGCTCTGAATATCGTCCAGTGCTCCGGAATAGGGAATGGCTCTATAACATGAGTCCATTTCCTGTCCTGATAATGTGCAGAATCGTTACGCCACTCGGCGAACACCTGCCCCTCGAACGCGTCCCAGGATCCGTATAACAGTGCCTGCTTCTCGGCTTCCGGTAAAGACGCAAGTCTTGCGAGGTACTGCGGATCATTCGATAACAGCGCAGCGTTGTCAAATACCGTTGATGGGACAAATACTCTCTCCGCCTGGAAGGTTAATTTCTTTCCCGTAGGATCGATAACCTCATACTCATCAGTGATGGTATTCAGCGGAGGAGCAGCGGTTATGAATCTCTCCTTAACCCATGCATGACCTATGCCGCCCGGGTTTCCCGTCGCTCGGATGTACACCCTCGTCCCCGGTCCATTGGGCCTGTTACGGGACATCAGGTACATGTACTCGTCCTGCGAAAACTGTGTCAGCTCATCAAACC
>JAZRKZ010000014.1:0-3231 GCA_045646565.1 Lachnospiraceae bacterium | reverse complement strand
TATTCCCAGCCTGTCACTGAGCCTTTTCAGCACATGCACAAGACACACCGAGTCCGCCCCGCCCGATACGCCGACGACCAGGGTGTCTCCCGGTTCCGTCATGTCGTTTTCCCGCATGTATCGCTCCACCTGTCTTAACATATCCTCTCCCGAACCATCAAAAAACGACTGCACACGGCAGCTTTGGGCGCCGTATACAGTCGCGCTCCGTCACGGATGCGACAGCCTTATCTTTCCTACAGTTAGTCCGCTTTCCGGAAGATGAGGTCGCCCTCATCGACCAGACCAAGCTTTTCGCGCGCAATCTCCCGAATATACTCATCTGTATTCATATACTCTTCAAGGTCAGCAATCTCTTCGGTCCGGGTCCTCTCATTCTCGATCTTCTCATTCAGTTCTTTCTGGACTGCCAGAGCACTGTCGATCTTCTTTTCCAGACGGAACCCACCGACGAAAAGCGCAAGAAAAAGAATGCAGACAACCAGTAAGATCATCAGCATTGTACTTCTCATCGCTCTCCTGTTATTTGTCAGACGCGCTCTTTTTCTCCCCATTAAGAAAACCCCTGAACATTTCTATTTATCCCTATTTTACACCAGCATCCGGGCAAAGTAAACGCTGCTTTAAATGTAACGGTACATTTCCGCGGCGTTTTCCTTTTTTGTGGAGTCGACAATGTTCGCGACCTCCACTCGTACGGTACGCTCACCGAAACCGATCTCGATCACGTCTCCGACCTTGACGTCGTAAGAGGCCTTGGCCGGCCTGCCGTTGACGGTGACGCGTCCGGCGTCGCAGGCTTCATTTGCAATCGTCCTTCTTTTGATCAGTCTTGATACTTTCAGATACTTATCAAGTCTCATACGCTCCTCCTTTTTTATATGCCGAACACAAAACAATTATGCAGCAGGAAAACATGCAGACGCCTTCGGCGTAAGTCAAAGACATCGAATAAAGAACGGGAGGCCGAACCTCCCGTTTCATCATCTTTTCAGTTTCTACACGCAACAGAAAGCGGATTTATTTCTTGCCGTTAACAAGATCCTTCAGTGCCTTGCCTGCCTTGAACTTAGGAGTTCTGGAAGCCTGGATCTCCATCGCATCGCCGGTCTGAGGATTTCTTCCTTCACGAGCTGCTCTCTGGGAGATTTCAAATGTACCGAATCCGACAAGCTGTACTTTGTTGCCTTTTTTGAGCTCCTCTGATACGACATCGATAAAAGCCTTGACAGCAGCTTCAGAATCTTTCTTTGTCAGACCTGTGTCCTGTGCGATTGCCGCAACCAGTTCCGTTTTGTTCATCTCAATTCCTCCTTAAATTTCCTCTGCATATAATAGTCATACTCTCAGCATGAGTTTACTTATTTATATCGCTTTTAATACGTTATGTCAAGAAAATTGGTCCTGCGTAATCAAAAACAATCAAAGACGTGCGAATTCCCTCAAACGGATAAGTCCTCGATTTTATCAGCAAATTCGGACGCGTCGAAGTTCATGACTTCATTTGCAAATGCTATCAGCACGTCGTGTTCATTCTTTTCCGGATGCTCCATAACGAGGTCCAGAGCGCTCTTCAGAATCATGCCGATTTCCTTTCCCTTAGCCCCCATCGCAAGCAGATCATCGCCGTTGATCTTAAGGTCGGATAATTTCACACAGTCTTTATCCGCGATGATCTTCTCGTAGACGTCGCACACAGCCTGCACCCGGTCGAACTTGTCGTCAATGCCGAACTCGCTCTTGGCGCTGTTGTCCGCCCACTGGACTTCCAGAAAGAGCGGGAACAGATCCTCGCCGATCTTGTTGATCGCGCGTCTGACCGGCGCCGGTTCCGGTTCCGGACGATAGTCGTGATACTTTATGAGCTTCGTGACAACGGTATAGGTCTCATTGTCGAATTTCAGACGCTTCAGAATATCCTGCGCGATTTTCATGCTGATCTCGGCGTGGCCCGGGAAATGATCATATCCCCGGCTGTCCGTGACACGGGCCGCCGGCTTTCCGAAATCATGCAGCAGCATGGTGAGCCGCAGGATCTTATCCGGCCGGCATGCGACCAGAGTGTTCAGCGTATGTTCGCCGACAGAGTACATGTGATGGACAGAGTTCTGCGGCGTCGCCATCGCGACGTCGAACTCCGGCATGATGACGCTGGTGATGCCCGTCTGATAGAGATCGAGCCAGCGCTCGGGATTCGGCGACACAAGAAGCTTGACGATCTCCATCTGGATCCGCTCGCTGCTCACCTTCCGCAGATTCTCCGCATGCCGGCGGATCGCCGCATAGGTCTCCTCCTCGATCCCGAAATCAAGCTGGGCGGCAAATCGCACCGCGCGGAGAATGCGCAGCGCATCCTCGCTGAATCTGGCGTCGGCGTCTCCGACGCAGCGGATCAGCTTGTTTGCGATATCCTCCATACCGCCGTACAGATCAATAAGGCCCTGCTTCTCATTGTAGGCCATCGCGTTGATCGTAAAATCACGGCGCAGCAGATCTTCCTTAAGATCCGGCGTAAAAATGACTTCCGACGGATGACGGCCGTCCTCATACTTGCCGTCGACCCGGTAAGTCGTGATCTCGAAACCATCGTCGCCCTGCATAACCGTGACGGTTCCGTGCGCAATGCCCGTATCGATGGTCCTTCTGAACAGGGCTTTGACCTCCTCCGGCTTCGCCGAGGTCGTAATGTCCCAGTCCTCCGGCGTTTTTCCGAGGACGCTGTCCCTCACACATCCGCCGACGACGAACGCCTCATATCCGTTCGCATCCAGAACATCCAAAATATTTTTTACTTTTGACGGCATTTCGATTTTCATAACGAACCCCCGCTAGAAAAGTATTCTTCACTCTCATCCGCAAAATGATCCGCAGGACGAGATCCAACGACAACGAAGGGCCGGCAACTTGACAGCAGACCAGCCCTTACTTTTTTGTTCCTGATTAATATGCCTTGCCCCAATAGACCAGTTTTCTCGCCTTTTTGCCGCAGCATACACAGGTCGCTTCCTCCGGAGCGTCCTGCTCGCCGAACGGCATGCAGCGGGAAGTACAGGTCGTATCTTCCTTGATCTTGAGCTCGCAGGCCTCGTCGCCGCACCAGTAAGCCTTGATGAAGCCAGGCTTCGTATCGGCGATGACCTTGAAATCATCATAGGTGGCCGCTTCATACATATGCTCGTCGCGGAACTTCTTCGCGCGCTCGAACATATCATGGAAGTCGGAGGCCAAGCG
>JAZRKZ010000013.1:0-5442 GCA_045646565.1 Lachnospiraceae bacterium | reverse complement strand
ACTCATCTGCTCAAGAAGCTCGCTCTTGATCTTGAAAAGCTTGTCCGAAAGGTCAACGTACATCTGGTGCGGGTTGACCAGACGACGGGTCTCATCCCAGAGCGAATCCTGCTCTCTGAGGCAGCGCTCCCGAATCTCCATCGTCGTCGCCGGATCCTCATAAACGCACTCGCCGTTCCTGAATACCTGGACCATGATTTCCTTCAAAGTAAAGGTTCCCGCACGGAACTTTGTTTTCTTCCATGTCTCGATCGGATCGAAGATGATCAAATCCTCATTCTCTGAGAACGTCTCCTCTACAAGGCAAATAAGATCGGCGTGGATCTTCCCGGATTCCTTATCGTAAATACGGACTATTTTCTTGTTGCCCGGATTTGTGACCTTCTCTGTATTCTCGGAAAGCTTGATCTTCGGAATGAATTCTCCGGTCTCATTATTCCTGATAGCCGCCAGCTTATAAACGCCGCCAAAGGCCGGATTATCTTTGGCTGTGATCAGATTTGTACCGACGCCCCAGGAATTGATCATGGCGCCCTGGGCTTTCAGGTCTGTGATCAGATACTCGTCAAGGTCGGAAGAAGCGGAAATGACCGCATCCGGGAATCCTGCCGCGCAAAGCATCTGATACGCTTTCTTGGAAAGATATGCAAGGTCGCCCGAATCGATTCGAATACCGTATCTCGTGAGGCGGACACCCTCCATCTTCATTTCACGGAATACGCGAATGGCGTTCGGAACGCCGGATTCCAGAACATCGTATGTGTCGACAAGGAGTATGCACGCATTCGGATAAATCTTTGCGTAGGCTTTAAAGGCTTCATATTCACTCGGGAAGCTCATGATCCAGCTGTGCGCGTGTGTTCCGAGAATCGGGACATCGAACATCTTGCCTGTCAGAACATTGGATGTGCCCGCACAGCCGGCGATGACCGCCGCACGCGCCCCGTAAATACCGGCGTCCGGTCCCTGTGCACGGCGAAGACCGAATTCCATAACGCCGTCGCCTTTCGCGGCGTAACAGACGCGGGCTGCCTTTGTCGCGATCAGCGACTGATGATTGAGCATATTGAGGACTGCCGTCTCGATCAGCTGAGCCTGCATGATCGGCGCGATGACTTTGAGCATCGGCTCACGAGGGAAGATGACCGTTCCTTCCGGAATGCCCCAGATATCGCCCGTGAAGTGGAATCCCGCAAGATAATCCAGGAAGTCGTCCTCAAATATCTTAAGCCCCTTCAAATACTGAATATCATCGTAGGAAAAATGCAGATTCTTGATGTACTCAATGACATCTGAAAGACCACAGCTGATGGCGTAGCCGCCATCACATGGATTTCTTCTGTAAAATGCATCGAAGACCACAATCTGGTCGGTCGGGTTCTTAAAATAACCCTGCATCATCGTCAGCTCATAAAGATCTGTCAGTAACGTAAGATTTGTCGCTCTCATTTTCTTCCTTCCAGTCCCTTGTGGGACGCCCGTCTACGGGGTGTCATTACACCTATATATACACCATTTGCGCAAGATGTGCAAGCTGTGAATAAAGAAATGCTCTACTCCTCAAGCCCCAGCTGCCTTCTCCTCTTCGCAAGAGTCTCTTCCACCGTCAGCGGCGCTCGCGCCTGCCTTTTTCTTCTGGGCTTTGCCGGTGCCGCTTCCTCTGTTTTCGCAGCGGCTTTTCTTGTTCTTCTCCTTGCGGGAGCCGGTTTTTCTGGTTCTTCCGGTTTTTCCGGTTCAGTCGCTTCTTCCACTGGAACAGCCTCCGGCCCTGCCGCCTCTTCCACTTCTTCCACTGGAACCGCCTCCGGCCCTGCCGCCTCTTCCGCTTCTTCCACAGGAACAGCCTCCGGCCCTGCTGCCTCTTCCACTTCTTCCACTGGAACCGCCTCCGGCTCCGCTGCCTCTTCCGCCTCTTCCACTGGAACAGCCTCAGGCTCCGCCGCCTCTGCCGCCTCTTCCACCGGAACAGCCTCCGGCTCCGCCGCCTCTGCCGCCTCTGCCGCCTCCTTCACTTCCTCCATAGGAACAACCTCCGGCGCCGGTCTCTCAAGCACCCGGATAAGCTCCCCCGCCACAAGGTACAGGATCTGCTTCTTATCAAGCTTCTCTGTCCCCGCAAGGTCGATCCACATCGTCCTGTACCCCTGCTTACTGCAGCGGTCAAGAAGCCATCCCATCTCCTGCGTGACAGACAGACACCTTCCATCCGCACAGGCTCTCACAAAAAACGGAATGACATGGTCCAGCTTCTTCATAATATAGTGGCAGACTTTGCGGTCTGCCGCAGTGAGCATGACAAGAAGCCCGTCTCCGCCCGAGGCGTATGTAAGCTGACGGATTTTTTCCATGCGGGCTTTTCTTTCCTTTTCGAACTGCTTCTTCGCCGCCTTTCCGGCTTTTCCCGTCGGCATTTTGCAAATGCGCGAAAGATCCAGTCTGCCCGGAGTCCTCTCATTTTCTGACATATATGCTTCCTCCTATGTCATTTCGCTGCAAATTGAGCTATACTGTTTAAAAGCATCTTTCAGAAGTCTAATTCTATGATTTCATCCCGTTCCGGGAGTATATCCCCAAGTTCAAATACAAGTATCCGATCAAGCCGAAGAAACGGCTGTGATCTGTATGCGTACGCTGCGGATTCAAACAGGCAGTAAAGCTTGCCGTCTGCTTCGCAGATCTGCTCCATTTTCTGCGGGAACTGATAAATGAGGTCCGCATTGCGCTCCTCAAACGACGTCAGGAACGCAGTATTATCGTAGATCTGCAGCTGCGAGTCGAACGGTCCGTACGATTTTGACAGCATGACGAATCCGTCTGTCTCCAGCGCCGACTGTATCTGATGCGACGTCGTGGCCGTAAAGTCCGACTGAACGCTCTCATGAATCTCATTGTACTCCACAATGAGCAGCGATTCGAGCCCGCCTTCCTCTGTGATATGGAATTTCTGAAATGTCGAAGGCCCTGCGTCCGTGAAGTATCCGATAATCAGACTTCCGTCCGAATAGGACATGTAAGAATTCCGGGTGATTGTTGCCAGTGTATATCTGAACTTCGACCTGATCGCCTTTTTCTCGCGGGTGAGGTCGTAATTCTCAAGACTCTCTATCGAGTAGGCGATCGCCTTGGCCGCTCCCGCAGAGCCGCCTGACACCCACAGATTTCGATGCACCGGATCATAGGCCAGCCCGCCAACATGATCTCTGGAACCCAGTGAGATTTCCTTGATGAACGCTCCGGTTTCCCGATCCAGCATATAGATGACCGAATTATGCTGGTGGGTATGACAGTAGGCGCTGATAAAAATATAGTCCTCTGAGATGGCCATACCCTGGGGCGTCATCGAGGTGCAGTAGTTGACGCCGTTCAGCGAACCTCTCGTCGTCCGCGTCGTCATAAGTCCCGGGATAATAATGGACGACGCCATTTTTTCGTCGAGACGCACGAACTTTTTCTTAAATTCCGCACGCATATCTTCCTCGGTAACGTAAATGACCGGATCTTTATTTGTCTCGTAAGAGAGCGGACGCAGCTCTTTCTGAGTCGGCAGATAGATATTGATGAGCCAATACGCTCCGAGACCGACAATCACAAGAAGCTCGCTAATAAAAATAAGGAGCTTTTTTCGTAAGCTCCATTTTTTTCGTTGCCTCTTCGTCCTTATATCTTTCTCACAGGATTTAAAAAACTTACGCATATTGATATTTTATTCTTTCACGATAACGAGCGCAAGTCTCAAGGAGGTTTTTATGGACAACATGCACAAAATTTTGAAATCCGTGTACGGTTACGACGAGTTCCGGCCGGGTCAGGAAAAACTGATTTCCCGCATTCTTGCCGGGCGGGACGTCCTCGGTATCATGCCGACCGGCGCCGGCAAATCTCTGTGTTTTCAGATTCCCGCCCTGCTCTTTCCCGGTCTCACCATCGTCATCTCGCCGCTCATCTCGCTCATGCAGGACCAGGTCAACGCGCTTAGGTCCCGGGGGATCCGCGCCGGAACAATCACCTCCGCGATGACCGGCTATGAAAAAGCCGCCCTTCTTTCAGAGATCCGGCGTCAGTATGCGGAGAATCCTCCCCCAAAAACCCGGTGCCGTCTCCTGTATGTCTCGCCGGAGAGGCTGCTTACGGAGGAGTTTCTTACATTTGCATCCCAGGTACCTGTCTCTTTCATATGCGTCGACGAAGCCCACTGCCTCTCTCAGTGGGGACGGGAATTCCGGCCGGCTTACCGCAAAATCGCGGATTTTGTCGCCTCCCTGCCGGTCCGGCCCTGCGTCGCCGCATTCACCGCAACGGCGACCAGTGAAGTGCGGAGCGATATTATCGACACGCTGGGGCTTCTCTCACCGGTCTGTATGACCACCGGATTTGACCGGAAAAATCTCTATTACGAAGTCCGACACCCGAAGGATAAGTGGGCCGAGCTCCTCCTGCTTCTTAAAAAATACCGCGGCGAGTGCGGCATCATCTACTGCCTGACCCGCCGCAGCGTCGATTCTCTGCACGCAAGACTCAAGGCAGAAGGCGTCGTCGCCGCCAAATATCACGGCGGTATGTTAAGTGCGGACCGCGATCGCAATCAGGAGGACTGGCTGTGCGAACACACCGGGCTCATCGTCGCGACGAACGCTTTCGGCATGGGTATCGACAAGCCCGATGTCCGCTTTGTGATCCATTATAATATGCCTGCAAATATGGAAAACTACTACCAGGAAGCAGGCCGCGCCGGCAGGGACGGTCTGCCTTCCGACTGTATCCTTCTCTATGCAGACAGAGACCTCGCCATCTGCCGCTTCTTCATCAGCCGGTCCGGGTTCATCCCGGATGATAAACAGACTATTGCGTTCCTTACGGCAAAGGACCGGGCGATCCTCCGCCGGATCGAGCGGGAAAGGCTTCGCAGCATGCAGCACTACATCGGCTCGCGGACCTGTCTCCGTGGTTTCATACTGGAATACTTCGGCGAACACGCCCCGAAATTCTGCGGAAACTGCTCCTACTGCCTTTCTCTCGATCCTTTTGCCCGCCATAAGACGTCGCTCATTCCCGGCCGGGTCGACGAGGATCTCTACCGTGAACTCCGGGCCCTTCGGAAAGAGCTCGCCGACCGGCACCGCCTGCTGCCGTACAGGATTTTTTCCGATGACACGCTGCGCGATATGGCGGCTTTGCGGCCGACGACATATGCCCGGCTCCTGCTCGTAAGAGGCATGACGCTCACAGGCCTCTTCCGCTATGGACGGTTCTTCATCCGGGATATTAAAACATGGGTGGATTCACACCCCTATTTTCAGTAATTTGTATATAATTTTCTTTATTTCATGACATTTTTGTACTATAATTGATTTAGAATACAACAGGGGCACCCTGATTACTGAAAATTTCAGACATATATTCGTGTCCGCGAAAGGAGGTCACCATGAAACTGAAAAAGAAAGT
>JAZRKZ010000012.1:0-9007 GCA_045646565.1 Lachnospiraceae bacterium | reverse complement strand
AATGTACGCTACGACCGGGGAGAACTTGAGCGCAACCGCGGCAACTTCAGCACAGCGTACGCCAATTATGTCACATGCGGGCAGCTCACGTCGCTCCTTCCTCTGCTCGGAATCTTCGGTACTGTCGCCGGTCTCATCATGAGCAGCGGCTCGACGGATATGGGGCAAATGGTCGCCGGTCTCGGCACCGCCATGTGGACCACCTTGCTCGGCCTGATATTCTCGATTGTGCTCAAATTTTTTGACGCGGTATGGCTCGGACGATTGGTCAATCTGATCGACGCAAAATTCAACGAGGCGGATACCATCATCACCAGGCAGACTCTGCAGGCAGAAGTGCGCCGGGAGAGGACGCAGATCCGTGAAGCTGCCCGGCCGACGCAGGACGTACCGCAGGCAAAGCAGGCACCGGTCAGGGAAGAGAAGCAACAGCCGCAGGACGTTGCGCAGGCAAAGCAGGCACCGGACAGGGAAGAGAAGCAACAGCCGCAGGACGTAGCGCAGGCAAAGCAGGCACCGGTCAGAGAAGTGAAGCCGCCGCAGGACGCAGCTGAAGGGGCGGCGGAAAAGAACGGACGTGAACCGACCAGGATCACAAAGGTGCAGAAGAAGACGAAGTAAGAGGAGGGCAGGATGTCATGAGAAGAAATCCGGGATCATCCTCGCTGCCGAATGCGCCGATCGACCTCACTCCGCTTCTGGATGTTATTTTTATTTTTCTGTTCGTCGTGATCATCGGCTACGCTGCGAAAGCGCAGACGGTGGAGGCGGAAGCGCAGAGCCGGAACGAGCAGCTCACGGAAGAGTTGGAAGAGCTCAAAGCACAGCTGGCGGAACAGGAAGCTCTGAGAGAATCCTACGAAGAGCGGCTTGCAGATTATGAGAATGACGTCATCGGCGGGCGCGTGAAAATTGTGACGATCTACTGCACCTGGGATGAAGAAGATTCCACAAAGCGGAAGATCCGGGTCCTGACGTCGGACAAAAATTATGATCCGGTCAATTTGACGGCGGAAAATCAGGAAAACGGATATGCGAGACTGAACCAGCTCCTTGTGGACTACATCACCGGGAACCGGGATTCGGTCGTCGTGCTCTCTCTCAATACGGAGAAGATCCTGCACCGGGACCGGACGGCAATCAGTGAGATGATCGATAAGCTGACAAGAAAGTATAACTACGTATTCTAAAGGAGAACATATGCCGGTATCGACTGCCGGCCGGCAGTACAAGAAAGGAGAATACTATGTCCACGTTAATGATTGTAGGAATATGTCTGGTAGCTCTTGGAATCGGAGGCCGCGTAGCGGTGGGCCGGGGTGATTCGGTAAGACGAAAGAGCGCTGTGTCAAGCGGCAGTCCTGCCCCGCGTCCGTCCGACGGAAGGAAACGTGCTGCAAATGCAGGCACCGGCGCAGGTATCATCGCCATTATCGCGAGTCTGATCTTCGGAGGAGGCAGCGGGTTTGGATTCGGAACAGCTACGGGAGTCGGCACCGGAACGGGTACAGATACTAAGATTGAGAGTACTGTTTCTGACGTGAGTGCGGCTACCTACGAGGAGGCTGCGAAGGCTGCCCGGGATACGAGTACAATCACGATTCGTGTGAACAAGAAGGACATTTATGTCAATGAATATAAATGTGAGGACAGCGAAGAGTTCGGAAAGATGATCGAAGACATCTATGAGGACGGAATGAACATAACGGTGGTGGACGATTATGCGGACAGCGCGCCGCATTCCGCTGTGACCAGGTACCTGCGGGAAAATGCTTACGAATATCTGGTGGAAACGAAATAAGTATGTGCATCTGCAGATGTATATGGAGAGTATATGGCCCATTATATCGAACTCACTGATTACGAGGACCCGAGGCTTGATTTTTACGCGCGCCTTAACGAGACTCAGCTGAAGCACTATTATGAACCGAACGGAGGACTGTTCATCACGGAAAGTCCGAAGGTCACGGAGCGGGCGCTCGCTGCCGGGATGCGGCCGGTCTCGGCGCTGGTCGAGAGACGGCAGATCGAAGGTGAGGCTGCGGATATCCTTGCAAAACTCGGGGATATTCCCGTGTTCACGGGCGGTCCGGAAGCGCTCAGGACGCTGACCAACATTCCGATGACGCGCGGCCTTCTGTGTCTTTTTGAAAGACCCGTACTTCCGCCGGTCGAAGATGTTATTTCGGGCTGCCGTCGGATCGCGGTTCTTGAAAATGTCACGAATCCGACAAATGTCGGGGCAATCATGCGGTCTGCCGCAGCTCTCGGTATGGAGGCGGTCATTCTGACATCATCCTGTTCTGACCCGTATTACCGGCGGGCAAGCAGGGTGGCCATGGGGACGGTGTTCCAGGTGCCGTGGACATTTGCTGAAAATACTGTGGCCGGGAAAGAGATGCATTATGTGAGACTTCTGCAGTCACTTGGATTTAAGACAGCAGCCCTGGCTCTTAGAAAAGATACGGCCCTTATCGATGATCCGCAGCTTCGCCGTGAGGAGAGGCTGGCGGTGATCCTCGGCGCCGAGGGGGACGGGCTCACGGATGAGACGATAGACGCGTGTGATTATACAATCAAGATCCCGATGGCGCACGGGGTGGACTCGCTCAATGTGGCGGCCTGCAGTGCGGTGGCTTTCTGGGAGCTCATGCGGAGAGCGGAGAATGTATAGTTTTGCTGATTGGGTGACAGAAGAGATGTGACATAGATCGGGAGAGGGCAGGTCATAGATGTGATGCCGGCATTTCGGAGGACCGGTGTGGAAAGCATTTACGGGAGCCATTACAAATGGCTGATTTTTAGGGGTACCACCATTATTGGGCCCTGAGGCAGGGAGGTTTTTATGAAGCTGGGTATTATCGGAACTGGTAAGATCGTGCACGAGGCGCTGCATGCGATGGAGGAGATAGCTGAGATTGAGAGGGCGGCTATATTTGCAAGACCGAAGAGCCGCGAAAAGGGCGAGAAGCTGGCGGAGCAGTACGGGATAGGAAAAGTTTACACGGACTATGCCGAGCTGCTTTCTGACAGCGGCGTCGACTGCGTGTATATCGGACTTGTCAACAGCGCGCACTATCCTTATGCAAAGCAGGCGCTGCTTGCGGGCGTCAACGTCATTTTGGAGAAACCTTTTGTTTCGACCGTGGCGGAAGCCAGGGAGCTGGCGGAGATCGCAGCCGAAAAGGGGGTCTACTGCCTTGAGGCCATCACGACGATGCACAGCAGTGTGTTCGAGGCGATGCGGGAGCTCCTGCCGAAACTCGGCACGCTCAAGATGGGCCAGTGCAACTACTCCCAGTATTCGAGCCGGTATAAGAAGTATCTGGCGGGCGAGGTCGAGCCGGCATTTGATCCGAACCTGTCGGGCGGGGCGCTCTATGATATCAATCTTTACAATATATATCTGACCGTGGGCCTTCTCGGCACGCCGAGGGACGCGAAGTATTTTCCGAATCTCGGTTTCAACGGAATTGATACTTCCGGGACGGCGGTTCTGCTTTATGATGGTTTTACGGCGATTTGTACCGCTGCGAAGGACTCGGACAGCCCTTCATTTGCCATCTTCCAGGGAGAGAACGGCTGGATGCGTATGATCGGCAAGCCGAATGTCATCGAGGGCGTTGATTATGAGTATGTGGACGATACAAAACCGCCCGTGCCGAACGCGGCGGGCGGTATGAGCCGGGCTATGGAAAAAGGAAAGTTTACAGCTCCGGAGATGCGGCACCGCATGACGCAGGAATTCATCGATTTTGCCCGGATCGTGGACACGAAGGATGACGCGGCAGCGGCAGCCTGTCTTGAAAAGTCGGTCGCGGTCATGACGGCGCTCGAGACCGCAAGAAAGAGCGCGGGGATCTGGTTCGCGGTGGATGGCTGAGAGCGTTAGATAAATCCAAACCGCGACAATGTATATACAAATACAAAGATGGTCAGTATACAGGCGACCGTGGTCGTGGCGACAATCTCGCCCGCCAGGTCTCCGTTTCCGCCCATGGCCTGAGCCATAGGGGCGGAAGAAACTGCGGTTGGGCTTGCAAATGCTGCAAGGATCACTACAAGCTCATCCGCCCGATATCCCATGAGGATGCCGATGAAGACTGCAATGGCCGGAACCAGGATCAGCCTTCCGAAGCAGGCAATGGTAAGGTGTTTTATATGCTTCCGCATACTGTCGAACGACAGGAGGCCTCCCAGCGCGACCAGGGCGAGCGGCGTTGCGGCTTTGCCCAGGTTCATGAGCGGGTCGATAACGATTTTCGGAAGACGGATTCCAATAGAATGCGACAAAAAGTTGAAAATGATGCCGAGGATAGCTGCCTCCACAAGCGGGTTCTTTAAGATGCGGAGAGCCAGTGCGGAAAGCTTTAATCTGCCTCCCCGCGCCAGTTCCAGAACGACCACGCCTCCGATATTGATTGTGGGGACCACGATTGCAGCGGCAGCGGAAGCCAGCGCGACGCCCTCATTGCTGCACAGCGTTTCGGCCATCATGCCGCCGAACAGCACAAAGTTGCTTCTGAATATGCCCTGCGAGACAGTCGCGAGATCGGCCTTGTCTTTGATTATCGGTTTTAAAATGAACCAGGTACTGACGCAGAAAGCCACAAGCAGGACTTCGATCAGTAAGAACAGCCGCGGCTGGACTATTTTCCCCATATCTGCGTTGTAGATATTGAAAAATAGTGTGAACGGGATGAACAGCCGGAACAGCAGTTGATTAAGATCCCGGAAGTTTTCCCGTGAAAACATATGGGCAGCCCGGATGAATCTCCCGGTCAGCATATAGACCATCAGCGGTCCGACGACAGATAATGCCATGAGAAAACTGTTCATTATACGCCCCCAAGATGCAGAACCACGCCAATGACCGCCGATATCGCGATCGCAAGGATTGGATGGAGCTTCATTTTTGTGATGGCTACGTAGAGCAGGACAGCCATGATGATTTCCTTAACTTTGAAGAAGCCAAGAAGGCCTGAGCCATCGGTCAGCGCGTTCAGGTTGACCAGCGCGATTTTCACGACGTTGATACCGGCCGCGGAGATCATGGCGATCGACGCCGGGCGGAGACCGTAAAAGGCTTTGGTGACATACGGGTTGTTCTCGAATTTTTCGAGGAGCCGGGCGATGATCAGGATGATGATGACGGAGGGCATCGCGAGGGAGACCGTCGCGAGAATTCCGCCGAAGATCCCTCCGGTGATATAGCCCGCATAAGTAGACATATTGATGCCGATGGCGCCCGGCGTCGATTCGGAGATCGCGATCATGTCGGCGATGTCGGCGTGGGAGAACCAGTGGGTCTGGTTTGAAATTTCATAGAGGAAAGGCAGGGTCGCCAGTCCGCCGCCGACGGAGAAGAGACCTGTCTGGAAGAAACGGAGGAAGAGCTCGAGGTAGATCATCTGCGGGTATCCTCCTTTTCTTTATTTGCGGAAGGATCCGCCTTTTTTTTATTTGCAGAATTGTCTGCCTTGCCGAAAAATACGCCGAAGACGCCAGCGGCGATAACGAGCGCAAATGTCGGCACCGATACCGGCAGGACGCTCGAAAAGGCTGCGAGTACAAATATGACCAGATAGAGGATGAGGCTGGTCACATCGACGACGGCTTTTTTCCAGAGGCGCAGGACCGCCTGCAGGATGAGGACGCAGACGCAGACGCGGATGCCGGCAAATGCGTTCTTGACGACCGGAAGATCCGCGAAGTTCGTGAGGAACATGGCGATCGTCAGAATGATGAGGATCGGGCAGGTGATAAAACCGAGCGTACAGATAATGCCGCCCGGGATACCTTTCCGCTTGTTGCCGATGAAGGTCGAGACGTTTAGCGCTATGAGGCCGGGGGTGCACTGGCCGATGGCGAAGTAGTCCATGAGTTCGTCGGTGGTACACCAGCCGCGGTCGTTCACGAGTTCGCGCTCGAGAAGGGGCAGCATGGCGTAGCCTCCGCCGAAGTTCACGAGGCCGATGCGGGCAAATGTGAGATAGAGCTGCAGTAGTTCTGGCATGATACAGTCCTTTCGTGGAGATATGAGTTGCGTCAGAAGCCTGAATCGCCGGCTGAAGCTAGCTGGAAAGATTCGCGCCGATCTGAGTGAGACAGTACGCTGTGTCTTCTGCTTAGTTGTACTCTGTCATTATACAGCGAATCCCCGAAAAGTAAAAGTGGATGTCGAAACGGGGGTTGTTTGTGGTATGATGATACAGCTAAGTAGAAGGAACCTGGATTATAAAGGAGAGAGTATGCCTGTATTTGATTTCAGCAGCAAGCCGGATACAAAGAACGAGACAGTCTGCACCTACGAGGTGGTCCGCTCGAACGCTCACATATCGAGCGCGGAGCAGCCGATGATGGTGCTGTCGAACAGGGAGCGGGAATGGAAGCACCATTCGACCGGTGTATTCACGAACCCGGCGCGGCGGACGGCGTTTGAATTTGAAGAGAAGGGCGGGACGATCAGCGCGGATATTCTGCAAATAGACGCTCGCTTCACAAGCCTCCTTACATGGCTCGGCGAGAACCACATCAGCGTACGGCTCTCGGGGCGGAACCGGGAAGATGGGTACGCTGTGTACCGCATCCGGGAGATCGCGTTCGGCGGCGGGAAGAAACTGTCCGCGGAGGACGGCTTCCTGCAGTTCATGATCGAGCGGCTTCTGGCAAGCGATCCGCCGGGGGAGGACACGGAGGATGACGACGCGGAGGAGACCGGCGACGGCATGAAGCTCACGAGCCTGCAGTCCATCACGGATTTTATGATGTGCGCGGGCAGGACGCTGCCGGATCAGATCCGTCTTTGGGCGCGCCGGAATCTGGCGGTCGCGCGGTCCGGCGAAGTCTCCCAGGAGGAGCGCCGCCATGCGCAGAGAGCTCTGTCCATCATGATGAATATTCAGTGGAAGAGCAATTATTTTGATCCGATCGATCCGGCGGAGGCCCGGCGGATCCTCGACGAGGAGCTTTACGGGATGGAGCGGGTCAAGCAGCGTATCATCGAGACAATCATCCAGATCAACCGGACGCACACGCTGCCGGCCTACGGCCTCCTGCTCATCGGTCCGGCCGGCACCGGCAAGTCGCAGATCGCCTACGCGGTCGCGCGGATCCTGAAACTTCCGTGGACGACGCTGGATATGAGCTCGATCAATGATCCGGAGCAGCTGACAGGCAGCTCCCGCATTTATTCGAATGCGAAACCGGGTATTATTATGGAAGCTTTTTCGGCTGCCGGCGAGTCGAATCTGGTCTTTATCATCAACGAGCTCGACAAGGCCGCGGCGGGCAAGGGGAACGGAAATCCGGCGGATGTCCTTCTCACCCTGCTCGACAATCTGGGCTTCACGGACAATTACATTGAGTGCAATATTCCGACGTCGGGCGTGTATCCGATCGCGACGGCCAATGACAAGGACGCGATTTCAGCCCCGCTCATGTCGAGATTTGCTGTGATCGAACTTCCCGACTACACGCCGGAGGAGAAGAAGATCATCTTTAAGGAATACGCCCTGCCGAAGGTCCTCAGAAGGATGGGCCTCCTCAGCGAGGAGTGCATCGTGTCGGAGGAGGGGCTTTGCGCGGTGGTGGATGCATTTGCCCACACGACAGGTATCCGCGACCTCGAACAGGCGGCGGAGCACATGGCGGCAAACGCCCTCTACCAGATCGAGGCAAACGGCGCTGTGTCGGTGGCATTTGACGCGGCGAGGGTGCGAGAGCTTTTTGGATAACTGTTGATTTTAACACTTTACCGTGATAAAATTGGATGCATATTTACGAAAACAGGGGGAACTGTATGCACAGCGAATTTTTAATGGGCAACGCCGCCATCGCGCTCGGCGCGATCGCCGCGGGCGTTGACCTTGTTGCGGGATACCCCGGTACTCCTTCAACGGAAACACTGGAGAACGCCGCGAAATACAGACCGGAAGGCCTGTACGTCGAGTGGTCGGTGAACGAGAAGTCAGCCATGGAAGTTGCGGCGGGCGCGGCCTACGCGGGTGCCCGGACGATGGTGACCATGAAGCAGGTAGGCCTCAATGTCGCGTCAGACCCGCTGATGTCGCTTGAATACATCGGGGTGAAAGGCGGTATGGTCATTATGGCCTGTGACGACCCGGGACCGATCTCATCGCAGACGGAGCAGGATACGAGACATTTTGCCTACTTTTCCAAGCTCCCGTGCTTTGATCCGACATCGGTGCAGGAAGCTTACGATATGATTCAGGATGCATTTGCATACTCTGAAGAGTACGGAACGCCTGTGTTCTTCAGGCCGACGACGCGCATCTGCCACGCCTACGCGTCGATCACGGTGAAGGATGCGGAAGAATATAAGAAAAATAAGCCGGAGGGTTTTATTAAGGACTCCAAACGGTGGGTCATTTTCCCGAGACTTTCTTTTGCCAGCCACAAGAAGATAGAGGAACGGAACGTAAAGCTCGGTGATGTTTTCTCCGAGTATCCGCGCAATGCGATCCTGAACGCGGCAGCGCCGTAGAAGGGGATCGCGGCTTCCGGCATCAGCTTTGCGCTGGCTATGGAAGCCATGCACGGCCGCACGGATGCGCGTGTCCTCAAGGTCGCGACTCCGCACCCGTTCCCGGAGAAGCTCGCGGTGGAATTCCTGACCGGTCTTGACGAAGTCCTCTGTCTCGAGGAGCTCGACCCGGTCATCGAGCGAGAACTGATCTATATCTGCGGCAAGTACAATCTTGATGTGAAGATCCGCGGCAAGCTCACGCATGATACGGCCTGTGCAGGCGAGAACTCCCTCGACCTCATCAAGCAGTATGTGGGGAGTTTCCTTATGGATGGAACAAGATCCGATATGGCGGATGGCGGCCACGCCGCTGAGGCGGCCGTCAACCCGCCCACGCTCCCCGTCCGCCCGCCCGTTCTGTGCGCCGGCTGTCCGCACCGGGCTTCGTTCTACGCGGTCAAGACGGCCATGCGGCGGCAGAAGACAATTTTCTGCGGCGACATCGGCTGCTATACACTC
>JAZRKZ010000011.1:0-8366 GCA_045646565.1 Lachnospiraceae bacterium | reverse complement strand
GGGAGACGGATCGCCTTCATAAAAGTGATGACGTTTTGATTCGTATACCCATTCAGCCGGAAAAGAAGCACTTCGCAACAGAGAAGATGTACTTTTCGCTCATAGATCTGTTTGTCAATGAACTATAGGCGTTCCAGAAAGAGCCTAAAATAGGCATCTTTTGTGGAATATTAATAAGAAAGTATAGAGAGGAATTTATGGAAATTGAGAGAAAATGGCTGATTGGCGAAGTGCCGGCAGATCTTGAGGAGTATCCGCACCATGTCATCGAGCAGGGATATCTGAACACGAGGCCGGTCGTCCGTATCCGCCGTCAGGACGACGAATATATCCTGACCTATAAGGGCGGCGGGCTCATGGCCCGCGAGGAGTACAACCTCCCGCTTGATCAGGCTTCCTACGAGCACCTCCGGACTAAGATCGACGGCAGGCTGATCTCCAAGGTCCGTTATATCATACCGATTGAGAATGGTCTTGTCGTTGAGCTCGACCGCTTTGAGTCTCCGCATAAGGGGCTTTATCTTGCGGAGATTGAATTTGCATCCGTTGAGGAAGCGGAGGCCTTCCCGGGCCTTCCGTGGTTCGCGAAGGACGTGACCTATGATATCAATTACCACAATTCGGTCATGTCGGGCCTTAAGTAAGCAGAAACAGAGGCTCTGACCGCCGCGGGCAGTCGATTTTCCGGATCAGTCAGGGACAGACCGCGCCGCGCAGCCATGAAATTTTTATAAAAGGGATTGAGATTTTACACAGCCATGTGCTATACTGTCTAATTGTCTGCAGAAATGAGAATTAGACAACTTGATCCGATTTGTGAGGAGGAAACATAAAAGAAATGAGCGTAAAGATCGAAAAGGTTGAGAACGGCATCGCGACATTGACGGTGACAGTACCGGCAGAAGAGTTTAAAAAAGCGATTACAACGGCTTACAACAGGACAAAGAGCCGTTTCAGCATTCCGGGATTCCGCAAGGGCAAGGCGTCCCAGTATATTATTGAGAAAATGTACGGTCCGGCTATCTTCTATGAGGATGCTGCCAACGCATGCATCAACGACTCTTACGGCGCGGCCGTTGACGAGTCCGGTCTGGAAGTCGTTGCCTATCCGGAAATCACGCCCGTCCAGATGGAAAAGGGCAAGGATTTCATCTATGAAGCAGAAGTCGCTGTCAAGCCGGAAGTTAAACTCGGCAACTATATGGCAGTGGAAGTAGCGAAGCAGGAAGTCACTGTCACGGATGAAGACGTCGAGAAGGAACTTAAGAGCGAGCAGAAGAAGAACGCCCGTAAGGTCGATATCACTGAGCGTCCTGTTCAGGATGGCGATACGATCGACCTTGACTATGCGGGTACTGTCGACGGCGTTGCCTTTGACGGCGGCACAGCCAGCGGCCAGAGCCTCCGCATCGGTTCCGGCACATTTATCCCGGGATTTGAAGAGCAGCTCATCGGCGTTTACGCAGGCGGCTCCAAGGATGTCGTCGTGACATTCCCCGAAGATTATCATGCACCGGATCTGGCCGGCAGGGAAGCGGTATTTGCCTGCACCGTCAACTCCATCAGGGGCGAGGAGCTTCCGGAGATCGATGACGAGTTCGCTCAGAATATTTCCGAGACAGCCGAGACCCTCGACGAGCTGAAGGAAGAACTGAGAAAGGTCATCGCTGACAGAAAGGCACAGGCTGCGAGAACAGCGAAGGAGAACGAAGCGGTCGAGAAGGCAGTCGCACTGTCCGAGATCGAGATCGTGGATGCATACAAGCGCACAGAGGCGGAGAGTATTTTTGATGATTACGCCCGCCAGCTCCAGAGCCAGGGTATCCCGGTCGACGAGTTCCTGAAGTATCAGGGCACTGACAAAGACAAATTCATTGAGACACTTCTTCCGGAAGCTGAAAGAAGGATCCGCTCCCGCCTGACTCTTGAGGCCATTGCGAAGGCGGAGAACCTTGAGGCAACAGAGGAAGAGATCGACGCCGAGATCGCAAAGATGGCTGAGCAGTACAAGATGTCTGTGGAGGACATCCGGAAGGCGATCGGCGAGAGCGGCATTAAGCAGATGCAGAAGGATAGCGCGATGCAGAAGGCAATCACTCTGATTGCAGATAACGCGATCGAGGTATAACGCCTATCCGAAAAGGACAGGAGGTTTTATATGAAGAATGTTCTTGTTCCATATGTAATTGAGCAGACCCCGCAGGGTGAGCGGAGCTATGATATCTACTCCCGTCTTCTGAAGGAGAGAATTATCTTCCTCGGGGACGAGGTGAACGATGCGACCGCGTCGATCGTCGTTGCGCAGCTCCTGTTCCTTGAAGCGGAGGACCCGTCCAAGGACATCAGCCTTTATATCAACAGCCCGGGCGGTTCTGTCACTGCGGGCTGGGCGATTTATGACACAATGCAGTATATCAAGTGTGACGTGGCGACCATATGCATCGGCATGGCGGCCAGCATGGGCGCATTTCTTCTCGCGGGCGGCGCGAAGGGCAAGAGACAGGCGCTTCCGAACGCGGAGATCATGATCCATCAGCCGTCCGGCGGTACGCGTGGTCAGGCTTCCGACATCAGGATCGAGGCAGAGCATATTCTGAAGATCAAGCAGAGACTGAACGAAGAGCTTGCCGCGAACACGGGACAGCCGATCGAAGTGATTGAGAAGGATACGGACCGCGACAACTGGATGTCAGCGGATGAGGCGGTCGCGTACGGTCACATCGACAGCGTTGTTAGAAATCGATAAAAAGTAACACTTTAGACTCCTCATGTCATTGCGTTGAGGAGTCTTTTTTGAAAAAGGAGAACAAATGGCAGGAAAAATTACAGGTAAAGTGCGCTGCAGCTTCTGCGGCAAGACGGAGAACCAGGTCAGAAAGATGATCTCGGGACCGGCGGGCCTCTATATCTGTGACGAATGTATTGAGATCTGCGCGGAGATCGTCGCCGAAGACGATGAAGCCGATCTGGCGGAGCCGGTGGACAATAACCACATCAATCTGAAAAAGCCGGAGGAGATCAAGGCTTATCTCGATGAATATGTAATCGGTCAGGATGATGCGAAGAAGGTCCTCTCCGTCGCGGTCTATAATCATTACAAGAGACTGCAGGCTCCGAAGAATCTCGGTGTGGAACTGCAGAAATCAAATATCATGCTGGTCGGACCGACAGGCTGCGGCAAGACACTGCTTGCGCAGACACTTGCAAATATCCTGAATGTGCCGTTCGCCATTGCCGACGCGACAACACTCACGGAAGCCGGCTATGTCGGCGAGGACGTCGAGAATATCCTCCTTCGTCTGATCCAGGCAGCGGACTTCGATATCAAGCGGGCCGAGAAAGGTATCATCTATATCGATGAAATCGATAAGATCGGCAGGAAGTCCGAGAACGCGTCCATCACCCGGGATGTCTCCGGCGAGGGCGTACAGCAGGCGCTTCTTAAGATCATCGAGGGCACGAACGCTTCTGTCCCGCCGCAGGGAGGACGCAAGCATCCGCATCAGGAAATGATCTCGATCGACACGTCGAATATTCTCTTTATCTGCGGCGGCGCTTTTGTCGGCATCGACAAGCTGATCGCAAAGCGTATGGAAAAGAAGTCCATCGGCTTCGGCGCAGAGATCAAGGAGTCGGATAAGGACAGGAAAGTCGGCGAGATCCTGAAGAACGTCATGCCGGAAGACTTTGTCAAGTTCGGCCTCATTCCGGAGCTCATCGGCCGTATCCCGGTCGTGACATCGCTGGACGATCTGGACGAGTCCGCTCTGATCCGTATCCTCAGGGAGCCGAAGAACGCGCTCATCAAGCAGTACAGCGCTCTCTTTGAGATGGACGGAGCGAAGCTCACGATTGAGGAGGATGCCCTCAAAGAAATCGCGCATCTGGCCGTCGTCAGAAAGACAGGCGCCAGAGGCCTTCGCGCGATCATGGAGAAGACTGTCACGGACGCTATGTTCCGTGTGCCGTCCGATAATTCGATCGTAGAATGCATCATTACGAAAGAGTCCGTCGACGGCAAGGCGCCGATGACATTTGTACACAAAGAAAAAGCGGCTTCGGGCAGCGCGGCCGATGCGAAGGTCAAAGAGACGGACAGCCCGGCGAAGAGTATAAGCTAAAAAAGGTGGAGTAGTATTTGAAAAATCTGAGTTCAGATATCATGTATCTGCCGGCAGTTCCCCTTCGAGGAACTTCGATCCTGCCGGGCATGATCGTACATTTTGATGTGAGCCGCGCGAGGTCGAGAGCTTCTCTGGAGCGGGCGATGAGGGACGATCAGAGGGTGTTCCTTGTCACGCAGCACGATCCCAATGTTGAAGATCCCGATATCAGCGATGTCTGGGATGTCGGCGTGGTCGCATTCGTCAAGCAGGTCAACCGCCTGCCGCGCAATATGATCCGCGTGCTCGTGGAGGGGATGGAGCGCGCGGTCGTGAATGCATTTGAAAAGACCGAGGACTTTATACTCGCCGGAGTGCAGCTCCCGGAGAATGTGGATACGCACAGCTATCCCTCTTCTCTGACGGAAGCGATGCTCCGCAATATGAAGGATCTCTTTACCGCATATTATACCCAGGACCACAACATCAGCCGCGACGTCATCCAGCAGATCATGGAGACGGATGATCTTGAGAATCTCCTGACCCAGATCGCGATCAATCTGCCGCTTTCCTACGAGAAGAGGCAGCTGATCCTGGAAGCGATCACTGTGGAAGAGCAGTACGAGACGCTGGGCGTGATCCTTACAAATGAAGCCGAAGTGATGGCGATCCGCAAGGACCTGCAGGAAAAGATCAGGGAGCGGGTCGACAAGAACCAGAAGGAATATATCCTGCGCGAGCAGCTCAAGGTGATCCGCGAGGAGCTCGGCGAGGATACGACCCTTTCCGATATTGACAATTTCAAGGCGGCAGTGAAAAAGCTGAAGGCCAAAAAGGAAGTCAAGGATAAGCTGTACGAAGAAATAAACCGCTTCCAGAATCTTCCCGGCCAGTCTCCGGAGAGCGCCGTCCTGCGCGGCTATATCGAGACGCTTCTCGCCCTGCCGTGGGACAAGGCCAGTCGTGACCGCCACGACCTCGTCCGTGCCAAGCAGATCCTTGACCGGGATCACTACGGTCTCGTCAAGGTCAAGGACAGGGTATTGGAATTCCTTGCGGTCCGTCAGCTGACCGGCAGCGGCGCAGGCCCGATCCTCTGCCTCGTCGGTCCGCCCGGAACCGGCAAGACGTCCATCGGTCACTCGATCGCGGAGGCACTGAATAAGAAATACATCCGTCTGTCGCTTGGCGGCGTGCGGGACGAAGCAGAGATCCGCGGCCATCGCCGCACGTATGTCGGCGCGATGCCTGGCAGGATCGTGAACGGTATGAAGAAGGCCGGCGTCCGCAATCCTCTGATGATGCTCGATGAGATCGACAAGCTCAGCAGCGACTATAAGGGCGATACGGCCTCCGCGCTGCTCGAGGTCCTGGATTCCGAGCAGAACAGTCACTTTGAGGACCACTATATTGAAATTCCCGTGGACCTTTCGGATGTGCTCTTTATCGCAACAGCCAATAATCTGCTGACGATCCCCCGTCCGCTTCTCGACAGAATGGAAGTCATAGAAATCTCGTCCTATACAGAGAACGAGAAGATGCATATCGCGAAGGATCATCTGATCCCGAAGCAGATCCAGAAGAACGGCCTTAAGGGGAGACAGCTTTCGATCACGGACGACGCGATCACGGACATCATCGCGAAGTATACGCGGGAAGCCGGCGTGCGCGCGCTTGAGAGAGAGATCGCTGAGATATGCAGAAAATCCGCGCGCAAGATCCTCGAGGAAGGCGTGAAGAAAATCACGGTGACGCCGGAGAATCTCGAGGAGTACCTCGGGTATGAGCGTTACAGCATCAATAAAGCCAACGATGAGGACGAGGTCGGTATCGTCCGCGGACTGGCGTGGACGGCTGTCGGCGGCGTGACGCTGCAGGTCGAAGTGAACATCATGCCCGGTAAGGGCGATGTGAGACTGACCGGCCAGCTCGGCGACGTCATGAAAGAATCCGCCCAGGCGGGCATCAGCTACATCCGTTCAGTCTCCGGAGTTTATCAGGTCGCGGAAGATTTCTTCCAAACACACGATATCCATATCCATATCCCGGAGGGCGCTGTTCCGAAGGACGGGCCTTCCGCCGGCGTGACCATGGCGACAGCCATTCTGTCCGCGATCACAGACCGCAAGGTCCGTGCGGATGTGGCCATGACGGGCGAGATCACGCTCCGCGGCCGGGTGCTGCCGATCGGCGGCCTGAAAGAGAAGCTGCTGGCTGCCAAAAAGGCAGGTATACACACCGTACTTATCCCGGAGAAGAACCGGAACGACATGAAAGAGGTCGAGGGCGAGATCACAGACGGCCTCGAGATCATTTACGCCGCCACGAGGGAGGACGTGCTTTCCGTAGCGCTTGTTCCCGGGCCGGAGGACGGCGACAACTGAATTGCGAGGTAACCCACTATGTCAAAAATCAGAAATGTGACCCTTGAGACCGTCATCGGCGTTACGTCAAAGGTGCCGGTGAAGGAGCGGATCGAGGTGGCATTTGCAGGCAAATCCAATGTCGGAAAGAGTTCCCTCATCAACACGCTGATCCAGAGAAAGGGGCTCGCAAGAACGTCGAGCCAGCCTGGCAAGACCCAGACGATCAACTATTATCGCGTGAACGAGGGGACGCCGGCGGAGGATACGCGGCTGCCGGAGCCTTTCGCCCCGGACTGCTATCTGGTGGACCTGCCGGGTTACGGTTATGCAAATGCAAATATCGACATCAAAGCCAAATGGGGCAAAATGATCGAGCGGTATCTCAAAGAGTCCGAGATGCTGCGGGCGGTGTTCCTCCTTGTGGATATCCGCCACGCCCCGTCCGCAAATGACAGGCTGATGCACGCGTGGATCGTAGAGAACGCGATGCAGCCGGTCATCATAGCGACAAAGAAGGATAAGCTGAAAAAAGCGCAGGTGCCGAAGGCGCTGAAGACGATCCGCCAGGATCTCGGAACAGCGCCCGGCACGCCGGTCATCGCCTTCTCCGCGGAGACAAAAGAGGGGCGCGAAGAAATCTGGGAGTATATTAGGAGCCTTGTTTAAGAGGTCTTTTCACGTCTGGGACCGGAACATCTGAAGGAGAAGCTTATGGGAATCATTAAGGCAGTAAGGCTCTGCTTTGATTATCTGAAATACGGCGAGGACGACAGTAAAGTCGAGAAGGTCCGCGCGATCGACGATGTAACGCTCGATATAAAAAAGGGTGATTTCATCGCGATCCTCGGCCATAACGGCTCGGGCAAGTCGACGCTGGCCAAGCATATGAACGCGCTGCTGACCCCTACGGAGGGGACGATCTGGGTGGACGACATTGATACGTCCGGAGAGCAGGAGCTCTGGAAGATCCGGCAGAAAGCCGGTATGGTCTTTCAGAATCCGGATAACCAGATCATCGGAACGATGGTCGAGGAGGACGTCGGCTTCGGACCGGAGAATATGGGCGTTCCGACGGAGGAGATCTGGTCCCGCGTGGACGACAGTCTGACGAAAGTGGGAATGCAGAAGCACCGGCATAAATCGCCGAACAGGCTCTCCGGCGGCCAGAAACAGAGGGTCGCGATCGCAGGCGTCATTGCCATGCAGCCGATGTGCATTATTATGGACGAGCCGACCGCCATGCTGGATCCGACTGGCCGCAAGAGCGTGCTGAGGACGGTTCATGAGCTGAACAGGAAGCTTGGAATCACCGTTATTCTCATCACACATTACATGGAAGAGGTCATTGACGCGGACCATGTTTTCGTCATGGATTCCGGCCATATCGTGATGCAGGGAACGCCCCGGGAGATCTTCTCCCAGGTCGGGCTGCTCAAAAAGTACAGGCTGGATGTGCCGCAGGTCACGGAGCTTGCATATGAACTCAGAAAGAGCGGAATTGATATTCCGGCAGGCATCCTGACTAGAGAAGAACTGGTGGAGGCGCTGGTCTAAATGCAGTTAGAACTCAAAAATGTTTCTTATACATATGGAAAGGGCACCGTCTTCGAGGTGAACGCTCTTTCAAATATCGACCTTCAGATTGAGGAGGGACAGTTCATCGGCATCATCGGTCATACCGGAAGCGGCAAATCGACGCTGATCCAGCACTTCAACGCCCTCGTAAGGCCGACGGAAGGTCAGGTCCTCTTTGAGGGCGAGGATATCTGGGGCGAGAAATATGACCGGCGGGCGCTGCGCTCGCAGGTCGGTCTTGTCTTCCAGTATCCCGAGCATCAGCTGTTCGAGGCGGACGTTCTTGCGGACGTCATGTTCGGCCCGCTCAATCAGGGGCTTA
>JAZRKZ010000010.1:0-3911 GCA_045646565.1 Lachnospiraceae bacterium | reverse complement strand
TTTCGGATGTATGTAAGATGCTGGCGGACGAGATCAATCGCTGCGCTGACAGTGTGGACCGGAATGCGGACGGTATCATGCTCTGCGACAGTCGTGTCAGGGAGCGGGTCAGAGAGAACATGATGTCGCTCGGGGAGAATTACCCCTGGCTTTCGGGCTGGTATTCTATGCCGAAACCTGTATACATCTCCGAGCTCATGTCCTACACGAACATGGCGGGTATTTTTTCGGCCTACACAATGGAAGCCAACTACAACGCGGACATGACGCCCTATAACATTCCGTTCACGATGAGCCACGAACTTGCGCATGTGCGGGGGATCCTGCAGGAAAATGAAGCCAATTTTGCCGCGTATCTGAACTGCAGGAACGCCGGTGACGCCGATCTCTACTATGCAGGCGTACTGGCAGGCTGGGTGTACTGCGGCAATGAGCTCTATAAACGGGATAAGACGCTCTGGGAACCCATCTATAACTCGATTGACGGGCGGGCGCGTCTTGATCTTCGTGCAAATAACGCATTCTGGGCGCAGTACAAGGGCAAAGTCTCCGAGGCGGCGGAAAGCTTTAATGATTCATATCTGAAGACGCACGGGCAGAAGGAGGGGGAGCTTTCTTACGACCGCGTCGTCGATCTGATCGTCTCTTATGAGAGCGGGAAGAGGGCCGGGTGAGAGGATAATTGAGGTTTTATTTGCATATTTTTGTTGCATTTCATGCTGCCCGCGGTGTATGATATGCGGGTAGGTTTTTTGGCACACGGATTCTGACGATGGCGTGGACGACGGTGTTTCGCCATCCGTTGGATTTCGGTGTGCATTTTTGTTTTGATAATGACCTGCGGCTGCTCTTTGGGGAGCAGATTGCTGATCAATAATATAGAGGAGGGTATACAGCATGAATCTAATACTTCCGGAGTCCTATGATCCGCATATGACAGTCCGCGACACACAGGCGGCGATCAAGTTCATCAGGGACACGTTTCAGAAAGAATTCGGCCGCGAGATGAATCTTGAGCGTATTTCCGCTCCGCTCTTTGTCGACCAGGCGTCCGGTCTCAATGACAACCTGAACGGCGTTGAGCGTCCGGTACAGTTCGACATGAGATCGATCCCGGGACAGACATTCGAGGTCGTGCAATCCCTCGCAAAATGGAAGAGATACGCGTTGAAGAGATACGGCTTTCAGCCGGGCGAAGGTCTTTACACCAATATGAACGCGATCCGCCGCGACGAGGAACTGGACAACCTGCATTCATGCTATGTCGACCAGTGGGACTGGGAAATGGTCATAAGAAGAGCGGATCGTACGCCGACGGTCCTGCATGCGATCGTCGAAAATATATTCAAGATCATCAAGCATATGGAGCATGAGGTGTGGTATAAGTGGCCGGATGCGGTCTATCATCTGCCTGACAAGATCAGTTTTGTGACGACGACAGAGCTTGAAGCCAGATGGCCGGACAAGACCCGCAAAGAGCGCGAGGACCTCATCACGAAGGAAAAAGGCGCCGTGTTCATCGAGAAGATCGGCTGGCCGCTCAGCGACGGCGAACCGCATGACGGCCGTGCGCCGGACTATGACGACTGGGATCTGAACGGCGATATTATCTTCTGGTTCGAGCCGCTCAACTGTGCTCTCGAGATTTCTTCCATGGGCATCCGAGTCAGCGAGGAGTCCATGCTCGCACAGCTCGAGCAGGCCAACTGCCAGTACAGAAAGAGACTGCCGTATCACCGGATGCTCCTCAACGGCGAACTGCCGTATTCGATCGGCGGCGGTATCGGTCAGTCCCGCCTCTGCATGCTCCTGCTTGGAAGAGTGCATGTCGGCGAGGTACAGGCGTCGATCTGGCCGGAGGAGATGAGGAATGCCTGCGCCGAAAAGAATGTGATCCTGCTGTAATGCGATATAAAAGGTGCGGACGAAAAGTATCGTGCTTCGGACATACTTCACTTATTGTGACCTGGAGGCTGTCGCGTGGACCAAATACCGGTCCGTGCGACAGCCTCCTCATGTTTATGGCAGCCGGCGCTGACCCGAATCCCGCGCCAAGTCTCGCGGGCGAGACTTGAATGCACTCTGCGCGTCAGATGCCGACGGGAGCGGGCGTGCCGGCAGTCAGTCGGCAAATGTCAAACATTTACGGTGCATTTTAGAATACTTTGTGATAGCATATTACTAAGCGGGGTGTTTTTTCACTCCATAGAAGGTGAGATGCGAATCGTTCGAAGCGACGGCATTCCGTCTTTCACCAAATCATCCGGAAAGCCGCAGGAGGCTTTCACGCGCAGCATCAAGGAGACAGTTTTATGGAAGAGAAAAAGAATTACGTGCATATTTTTGGCGTGATCTTAAAACAAGTAAAAGAGTTCAGGACCGCTTCACTCCTGACGCCCTGCTTCATGATCCTGGAAGTTGCCGTCGAGACGATGATCCCGCTGCTCATGGCGTCGATCGTCGACAACGGCGTTCAGAAGGGAGACATGGAGCATATCGTGATCATCGGTGCGTGCATGCTCGGACTTGCGCTGGCAGGTCTCTTTACGGGCGTCATGGGCGGTTATTTCGGCGCGATGGCGTCGACGGGGCTGGCCAGAAATCTCCGAAAAGCCATGTTCGGGAATATTCAGACCTATTCCTTCTCGAACATCGACAAGTTCAGCACGTCCGGTCTGGTCACCAGACTGACGACGGATGTGACGAATGTACAGAACGCCTATCAGATGATCCTGCGCATGGCGATCCGGGCTCCGTTCTCCATGATCATAGCCATGATGATGGCCTTTATTATCAACGCCAGGATCGCATCCATCTACCTGGTCGCCGTTATGTGCCTTGCCGTCGTCCTCTTTTCAATCATGAGGCGGGCGACAAAATATTTCCGCGAAGTCTTCAAGAAGTATGACGCCATGAATGAGAGCGTGCAGGAGAATGTCACCGGTATCCGTGTCGTAAAAGCCTACGTCAGGGAAGATTACGAGATCGAGAAGTTCGGAAAGGCGGCGGACAATATCTACCGGCTCTTTAAGACGGCTGAATACAATATCATTATCAACATGCCGATCATGACGGGAACGGTCTACACCGTCATCCTGCTCATATCCTGGGTAGGCGCGCATATGATCATTCAGAACAGCCTGACAACGGGCGAGCTGATGTCGCTCCTTGCCTACTGTATGAATATCCTGATGTCCCTCATGATGCTGGGCATGGTCTTTATTATGATCACTATGTCCTCGGCGTCCGCGGAACGTATCTCGGAGGTCATTGAGGAGCAGAGCGATATTAAGGATCCGGAAAATCCCGTCATGGAGGTGCCGGACGGTTCCGTCGATTTTAACCATGTCAATTTCGCTTACCGGAAGGGAAGCCATGAATTTGTTCTGAAGGATATCGATCTTCATATTAAATCCGGCGAGACGATCGGCGTGATCGGCGGCACGGGCTCCGCGAAATCTTCGCTGGTCAATCTGATCTCGCGCCTCTACGACGTAAGTGAAGGGTCGGTCATGGTCGGCGGGATCGACGTGCGGGACTATGATATGACGATGCTGAGAGACGAAGTGTCTGTCGTCCTCCAGAAGAATGTCCTCTTCTCCGGCACGATCATCGAGAACCTGAGATGGGGCCGCCCGGACGCGACGGAGGAGGAGTGCATCGAGGCCTGCCGCATGGCCTGCGCCGATGAGTTCATAGAGAAAATGCCGGACGGCTACAATACCTATATCGAACAGGGAGGTACAAATGTATCCGGCGGCCAGAGACAGCGCCTGTGCATCGCCCGCGCACTTATCAAGAAACCGAAAGTACTGATCCTCGACGACTCGACGTCGGCGGTCGATACGGCGACGGACGCGAAGATCCGGAAAGCTATGAAGGAGTTCATCCCGGGAACGACCAAGATCATT
>JAZRKZ010000009.1:0-4469 GCA_045646565.1 Lachnospiraceae bacterium | reverse complement strand
ACGGAGGATACTCCGTTCCCCGCCCTTTACAGCATCGACCCGGCAGAGGAAGCCGCGCTCACACGAGCGGGCGCTTGCCGGGCTGCTGCTTTGATTCATCGGAGGCAATTATGCTGATAAAACCTATACCGATTGGAAATATGCAGCTTTCCCCTGAGGAACTCTCCGCGGACAAAAAAGCCTGCATCAAATACGGTCCGTGCGGAGTCGGCCGCAAAGCCCTTTACCTGGGCAGCTTTTATATTTCCCGAAGATTCTACGCCGTGTATCCGGAGATCCGGCGCGTGTTCAAGCGCGTCGCGATGAGTTCCGGCGGCTTTACGGGCAAGGGTATGTTCGCCACGATCCCCTATCTCGTCGTCGTTCTGAAGGACGGGACGGAAAAGCAGAGCAATTTTAAAAGAGAAGAGGATGTCGATAAGATCCTGGAGTGGGTCAGGAAGAATCACCCTGAGATCTCGACTATGACCGCGAAGGCTGAAAAGGAAGCCGCGGAGCGGGAGTCTGCCGGGACAGAAGAAGGAAGTGAAGCTGCAGCCGGGAAGGCTGGAAGAGGGGAAAGAGTCGTGAAGACTGGGAAGAAGCAGACTTCAAAAGGCGAGCTCTCTGATTCCGTAAAAAGGGAGATCGGATTCCTGAAAAGCGATCTTCGGTATCTGGAAGAAAAGCCGGAAATCTCTGACAGGCTGTCCATTGCGGTGAGAAGAAAGCGTATTGTCGATCAGATGCCGAAGGGCAGCCTTCTGCTCATTTCCGCGATCGCAGTTCTTGGGCTTTTGGGGTTAATTGGGGCGGTGTATGCATTTGCGCAAAAAGCACCATACGCACCGTACCTTCTTCTCTTCGGAGCGGCGTTTGGCTTTTTCGCTCTGTCGACAAATGCGCTTCCGATCGGGCAGAACTCTAAGAAAGCCGCCGCGAAGAACTGGGAGGCAGCCCTTGCCGCATCGAGAGAATACACAGCCGGCAAGCGGGACTTCTTCCTGCCCGCGCAGTATGCGCACCCGATCGTGATCCGTCGGATGCTTCGAATCCTCGAGAGCGGGCGGGCAAGTACGCGGCAGGATGCTTATGAGGTGCTGAAGGCGGACCTTCGGGCGCTCAACTCGAGCGTTCGGGTGTCGCAGGAGGAGCATGACGAGGTCGTCATTGTGAAGCCGCTGTTCCTTGAGTGCGGGTACAGTGATTAAGCTCGCCGCTGCCCTATGTGTCGGAACGACAGGCATAGTGGCAGTCCATGATACATGTACGGCAGGAAGCGATAACAGGCTTTGAGATAACCAGAAAGGTGAAAACATGAGCGATATACTTGATTTTCTGCAGGAAGAGGGCGTAGATTCCCGCCTTATAGAAGGGGCAGCCGCATTCAGAAGCAAATATCCGGTGAGCGGGGAATTCAGGGACCGTGTCCCGGATCCGGAGTATTTCTACTATGGGAGAGAGGTCTTCGAGATGGCGCTGGCGGCGCTGCTTGCCGGGCGCAACCTGCTGCTTGCGGGACCGAAAGCGACGGGCAAGAATGTCCTCAGTGAGAATCTGGCGGCTGCTTTTGGCCAGCCCGTCTGGAATGTCTCTTTCCACATCAACATGGATTCGAGCTATCTGATCGGCACGGATACATTTGACGGCACACGCGTTCTGTTCCGGCCGGGGCCCATCTATCTCTGCGCGGATCGCGGCGGTTTCGGCATTCTCGATGAGATTAACATGGCCAAGAACGAATCGCTGGCTGTTCTCCACAGCGCGCTCGATTTCAGGCGGGCCATCGACGTGCCCGGCTATGACCTCATTCGCGTGAAGCCGCAGACGAGATTCATCGGAACGATGAACTACGGCTATGCGGGGACGAGGGAGCTGAATGAGGCGCTGAGTTCGCGATTTGCGATCCTGACCGTCCCGGAGATCGGTGAGGAGGATCTCGACAGACTGATCCGCAGGAGCTTCCGGGACATCAATCCCAGAATATGCAGGCAGTTCGTAAGGCTTTTCAGCGAGCTGGTCCGAAAGGCGGAGAAGGCAGAGATCTCCGACAGGGCAGTGGATCTTCGCGGGCTTCTCGATGCGCTGAGCCTCATCCGCGAGGGGCTGAGTGCCGGGCAGGCGCTTAGGATGTGTATCGTAGATAAGACGTTCGACACATATGAGCAGTCGCTCATCATGGATGTGATCCGCGCGAGGATACCGGCGGAGATGGGCCGGGATGAGGTCTTTGAGTGAGGCGGTACCGGCGGAAAAGGGCCGGAATGAGGTTCGTGAGCGACATGATGCCGGCGGAGATGGGCCGGAACGCCGTTTTTGGGTAAAGTAAGATGATCAGACGGGAATATGCCGGCAACGCCCGGCGGGCCAGGAATTACATATGGAATGCGGCAGGGCGGTATGATTTCGAACCGCCCTATCTTGCGTTCTATCCGACCGGAGAGGCCGACATGTATATGAGCATGGTCATCGGGCTCGCGGTCAAGTGGTTCGACATAGAGCGCCTCGTCAGTTTCTTCGACTCTTACAGGGATTCCCGCAGCGCCGGGGAGTATGACGAGTTCCTGTGGCTCGGGATTGAGAACTGTGTGTATGCAAAGGAACTTCCGGAACGCCCGATTCTCACTCGGCTTCGCAGGGATCATGCAAATGAATTCTTCCGCGCCCAAATGAGCCTCAGCCGTCAGCAGGTGGAGATGCAGAGCATGGCCGTCTACGACCAGCAGGCTGCGAGATGGTCAGACGTCCTTGGCCGCCGGGTCCTGCTTGCCGGAAAGAAGCGGAAGATGTATGAGTTCCTTCGCTTTGCCGAAGATCTCGACACGGACGCTCTGATCGGCAGAATGACAGAGTTCCTTGAGACTTTCTTTCATTTCACGCCGGGCGTCAGTGGGGAGCCGGCGGGGCTTCGGATCTTCGATACGATGAGGCGGGGACTCGGCAGGCGCCGCGGTTCCGCCGAAAAGCTGCTGGTGCGAACGGCGGACGGAGGCGGAACGACGAACAGGGACGTACTTCTGACTCATACTGCGGGAATGCGGTATGGGTATGCACCCTCCGAAAAAGATGAAGAGTATATCAGGGAATGCTTTGGGAACTGCCTCTACAGCGCAGATGAGATGCGGATCCTGGAGGAGGAACTCTGTGTTGACGCTGACGCGGCCTGCCGCTTGTGGGTCGCAAATGCCGAATCATATAAATCCAACGCCGACTCAACGGATGGAATGATGGTTGACAGTGCCAAAATACCGGAAGAAGCCGGCGGCGGGTCATCTGGGGGAAAGCTTAGGCAAAAGACAAATACTTCTATATCGAAAGATGCCCATGAGTTCCTGACAAAATCCGCTGAGCAGAAAAGGCGGAATGAGAGATATTGGGCGGACCATTCCCTGATGATCTCTGAGAGCATACGTAGACTTTCCGCCGGGCTAGGGACTCTTTTTGAGAGCTACGCAAGACACCTGCCTGAGAAGGCCAGAGCCGGCCGGCTCGTAGCCCGGCAGGCCTACCGGCTCAGCGTCGTCCATGATCCGTATGTGTTCCTGCGGGACGGGGACGAGACGGAGAATAACATTCGCGTGACGATTCTTCTGGATGCTTCGATGTCGCGGCTGCATTCGCAGGAGAAAATTGCCTCGGAAGCCTATGTGATCGCGGCCAGCCTCGGGAAGATCCATATTCCGGTCCAGATCCTGTCTTACCGGACGATCCGCGGCTTTACGGTGATCGAGAAGATCAAGGGATTTGACAAAAAAGAAGCCCGCAGCGTGTTTCATTACACTGCGGGCGGATGGAACCGTGATTCGCTGGCCTTTAAGGTCGTGGGTCGGATGATCCGCGAGGAAGATATGGGCCGGGAAGGAAATCATATTCTGCTCATTCTGACGGACGCGAGTCCGAATGATTCGATGCCGATCGTGTCGCCGGGGTCGCTGTCTGGCGGGCGCGAGTATGAGGGTGAGCTGTCGGTGCGGGAAGCCAGGGAAGCTGTCTTAGCGCTGCGCTCCGACGGAATCCGCACGTCGGCGATCTTTCTCGGTGCGAGCGCTCATCTTGCAAATGTTCATCAGATCTACGGAAAAGAATACACCCGGATCTCATCGATCGCGCAGCTTGCGGACGGAGTCACGGAACTCATTGCGATGTCCCTTCGTGAAGCCCCGCCTGACTGATAGGGCAGCCTGTCACGCGGCGGGGGATATACATACGCATGCACAAGTCGACGTACAGCCTGTCGGCACTCCCATGCATTCAGATAAACGGTCTCCTCGTCTTCAGCGCCGCATCCGTGAGCAGAGACTCGTCGATTTCGGCTACGAGGCCGTTCTTTAGCAGAATGCTCCTCGCTTTCTCCACATCCCCTTCGCGGACTTTGATGACATAGATTTCATGGTCGATCTTGCCGCCGGCTCCAAAGTCTCGTGGATCCAGCTTGGCTCCGCACCCGCCGGCCATAACGGAATCCTGCAGATAATGGCTCGCTTTAACGC
>JAZRKZ010000008.1:0-4245 GCA_045646565.1 Lachnospiraceae bacterium | reverse complement strand
GGTCAAGAACGAGGTCCATGGCGCCGTCCATTGTCACGCCCTTATTCTTTCGGATCTCGTAAAGCTCGTAAGCATAAGTTGATAAGGCGTCGCTCGTTTTAGGATTGATCATGCGGATCCCGGAAATGTCGGCTGACAATCTTGCAGCTTCTGCAAATATATCCGCCGGATCCCCAAGGAGCACCGGCTTTACAATGCTGTCCCGCTGCAGGGCAGCTGCCGCCAGGATTGTGCGTTCCTCGCATCCTTCCGGGAAGACGATCGTCTTCACGTCCGCTTTCGCCTTCGCTATTACTCTTTCAATCATGCTCATAGTATTATCCTCTTACATCGGGATTTTCATCAAAAATCCAATTTTTAAAGTGAGGTCCGTTCTTTCAAAACCACATCTTATATCAGATCCGTCCCCTCAAATCCATCCCACACATTCTTGCCTGTATATATATGCGGCGTAATCTCTCCCCGCAGCGCCCTGAGCGTCGGCAGCGCGAGCGCCTCCTGCTCCATTTCGCCGGGATAAACAGTGATTGGCGCGATGAAACCGCAGCGTTTTCTGATCCACTCTTCAATGTCCGTAAACCGCATGAGACCGCCTGTCAGCAGGATTCCGTCGACATTTCCGCAGAGGACGGCGCTCATTTCACCGATCATCTTGCAGATCTGATAAATCATCGTATTCCACACAAGCGTCGCTTTCCGATCGCCCTGCTCGACAAGCGCATGAATGTCATCGGAATTTGACGTCCCGAAATACTGGACGAAACCGCCGGATCTTGCGCATGAAAGACGCACTGCCTCGAGCGAATGTGTCTCAAGGTAGTCAAGCAGCTGCAGGACCGGCAGGGAACCGATACGGGTAGGCGTGAAAGCGCCTTCGCCGTCTGCTCCCATATTTCCGTCGACCATGCGGCCGTGATCGTGCGCGCTGACAGTGATTCCGCCGTCGATATGCGCGACGATGAAATTGCAGTCCTCATATTTCCTGCCCATCTTCTTTGCGTGATATTCCGCGACAGCCTTCTGGTTCAGGACATGTGAGTGGGACACGCGGCAGATCCCCTTGATGCCGGTGAGTCTTGCGTAATCGCCGTACTCATCGACATTTGTCGGATTCAGCGTGTATGCTTTCCCGCCGTACTCCTGCGCGAACTTCCACGCCAGCATGACGCCGAGCTTTGCCGGATGCTCCGACCCGCCGACCGCTGCTTCCGTGTCGTCGTAGAGCTTCTGGTCGATCTTTGTGAGTCCGCCCGGCTGTGTGCAGGCGCTTCCGCCTCTTCCTGCAAATGCATCTATCTCCCCCGGATCAACGCCCTCCTCCGCAAGCATATCGAGGATGACCTGATAACGGAACGGCAGCTGATTGTTCACATGCGGGAACTTGAGGAGCACCGGCGCATCATGGAACAGGTTCTTTTCAAACAGGCATTCTTCATCCAGAAAAAGACTCACTTTCGTCGATGTGGAGCCTGGGTTGATGACAAGGATTTTCTTTTTATCGTTGGACATTTTAATGACCTCGTGTATTTTTTGTTTACAAAGTCTTATTTAACCGCTTGAAGCGCGATTTGTCAATGAATAAGAAAAAGTTGCCCCGACCACCGGAGCAACTCTTCTATCCCATGTCTGTTTGTAAGGAACTGCGTCTTTCTTAAGCAGCCTTCCTCTTCGCGCGGCGTCTCTGCAGCTCAGAAACAATGACTGCGCAGGAAGCATCGCCGGTGATGTTGACAACGGTACGTCCCATATCGAAGATACGGTCGACGCCTGCGACAAGCGCGATACCTTCGACCGGCAGACCGACGGACTGAAGGACCATAGCGAGCATGACCATACCTGCGCCCGGAACGCCGGCTGTACCGATGGAAGCGAGCGTCGCTGTAAGGACGATGGTCAGCATCTGCGGGAACGTCAGGTTGATGCCGAAGCAGGATGCGATGAAAATCGAGCAAACGCCCTGATAAATAGCAGTTCCGTCCATGTTAATCGTAGCGCCGAGCGGCAGAACGAAGGACGCGACCTCTTTGTCAGCGCCGAGCTTCTCGGAGCATTCCATGTTGAGCGGCAGCGTGCCGACGGAGGAAGCTGAAGAGAATGCCAGCATGATCGCCGGAAGCATGCCCTTGAAGAATGTGATCGGGCTTACATGAGCGAGCGTGCTCACTGTCAGCGAGTAGACAACAACTGCGTGGACAACGTAGCAGATATAAGCTACCAGAATGACCTTCGCCAGCGAACCGAGGACCGCGGGGCCGTTTTCTGCGACGACCGGGCAAAGAAGACAGAAAACACCGATCGGAGAAAGCTTCAGGATCATTTCCATGGCTTTCATGCAGATGTCATTTGCAGTATTAACGGCATTGAACTCGGTATTATCCTCAGCATCCGTAATAAGAATAAGCGCAAATCCAATTATCAGCGAAGCCACAATTATCTGCAGCATGTTTGCGTTGACGAACGGAGCAATGAAGTTGCTCGGGAAGATACCGACCAGCGTATCCATAAAATTGACGGATGTTGCCGACGGTTCATATGAAAGGTCAGTGGTCGAAAGGACCGGGAAGATTCCTTTGAAAAGGTTCGCGAAAATGAGACCGATCGCTACCGCAAATGCCGTCGTGCACATATAATACAGAACGGTCGTGCCGCCGATCGCGCCGACTTTCTTGATATCGCGCATCGATACAACGCCGGCCATGATCGAAAAGAATACCAGCGGGCAGACGATCCACTTGATCAGGTTCAGGAAAATTGTACCGAACGGCTTAATGTAGGTTGTTGCAAATGCAGGATTCCCCGTCAACGCCACACCCGCTATAATCGCAAGTACGAGGGCAATGAATATCTGCGTTGACAGCGCCATTTTCTTTTTTTGTTTCATAGATTCTACCTCCTTTTAATTGGTCCCACCCATTAAGAATTTGTATTTCAATGTGAAGATCACATTTGAAAGCTTAGTTATATCGATCAATACTCTTTCGGAAGATCGGCAATGTCGTCTTCAAGAGCTTCCATTTTATACACAATCAATACTCTTTCGGAAGATCGGTGATGTCGTTTTCAAGAGCTTCCATTTTATACACGATCAATACTCTTTCGGAAGATCGGTGATGTCGTTTTCAAGAGCTTCCATTTTATACACAATCAATACTCTTTCGGAAGATCGGTGATGTCATACATTTCTTTAAATAACTCCACATCACTCTCGCTCTTGATGAGCATGATTTCCTGGACACGTCCTGTCCGCTTGTCTTTAAATCCGGCTACGGTCTCGCCGGTGCAAATGCTTGCGCGGAGTATCGGTTTCAGGTTCTCCTTGTCATAGGTTTTTTTCTCAATTTTCTTCTTCCGGCCAAACATCATTTACCCCCAGTTCTGCAATGCCTTCTTCAATAAAGTCCTGATCGAAATCATCTTCAGGCGATCCAACTGCTTCTTGGTCATCCTCTTCCGACATGTCGGTGTCGGCAGCAATTTCATCGTCGTCGATGAATGTGTCGGCAGCGATTTCATCGTCGTCGATGAATGTTTCCACGGTTGAAGATTCTGCTTCCTCTGCGGGAGCGTCGCAGGACTCTTCCGTATCACATTCCCCGGCGGGAGCGTCGCAGCATTTGACTTCCTCTACGGGTTCACATGCGGAAGATTCCTCATCCGGGACGCCTGCTGCTCGCTGATCAGTATCTCCGTCAACATAACCCATTTCATGAAGGAAGGCCTGATAATCCGGCGTATCATAGCGGCTTTCTAGTTCTGCGAAATCGCGATTCGGTTCAGCGGCGGGTTCGAGCTGCATGACTTCGACAACTTCTTCTTTATCTTTCTTTGAGAATATACCGGTAACAAAATCTTTGATCTTTCCCATAATATCTTCTCCCTCTTTGATTCTGACCGGGCATGGCCCGCCAGTTTCTATCCATTGACTATATACTGCCACAACCAAGTACAATTGATATGTTATTATATCATATTTTTATCTAATTTACGGATAAATTCTGTAAATTACTATAATTACTTGTCTTCTTCGAATTGTCCTATTTATGTTTCCCATAATGGCGTCAGCCACCGCTCCTGCCGGCAGAAGTCTTTGGAAAGCAAGATGAGTGGCGGCTGCCCTTAAAGGCGTCAGCCACCCTCAAGATACACAATTTCATATGTGTTCCAGAGAAATTGACAAGGTACTCCTACTTTCGATAAAATGTTTAAGACCGAGAATAAACTGCCTGGTGAGGCTTATCTCGGAAT
>JAZRKZ010000007.1:0-2574 GCA_045646565.1 Lachnospiraceae bacterium | reverse complement strand
CAGATCCTCGAGCGGACGAACACGGTCCTCGGCCAGAAGTTTTCCGAGGAGGATGTATCCTACTCCGTGAAGGATCCGAAGGCAGTGCGGAATCAGGAATGGTTCGCGGAGATCGACTACAAGCCCAATGACCCGTGGCGGTCCTATCAGTATTACACGACCGGTGATTCCCAAAAGCCCAATATCCTGATCGTCGGCGATTCGTATATCTGGATGCAGATGTTCCCCTGGATCGCGGAAAGTTTTAACCGCAGCGTATTCATCCATCAGTTCGACGAGGACAACATTCAGAGGCTCATTGACCGGGTCCATCCGGACATCGTGATCTTTGCAGGCCTCACAACGACGGTGGAGGACCTTGTCCACTACTCGTCCCTGGTCACGGAGCGCACCATGTGGGGAAATATGTTCTTCTGATTTTTCTATATCTTGTGGCGTTGGAATTTTGGCAGCCAACATCTTGTGAATCCCGATTTTCCGCGTAAATAAGCGAAAAAATAATGATTTTTTTGTTTGATTTTATGTAAATCCGTGCGTATAATAAGGGTTGTCACCCCCGAAAAATCCTATTTTTCGCCGGTGATGGGGGAGAGCGCTTATGTTTTGGAGGGTGAATTGCTTTTTGTGATTACCGTAAGAAACGGAGACTAAATCATGGATGAAGCAATTCTGAAATTTATCAAATATCTGCACAAAACAAAAAAGGCCTCGGCGAACACGGTACAATCATATAAGCGGGATCTTGATAAACTTGCGTCGTATCTGAGCGGAGAACTGGCCGTAGACAGTTGGGGAGCTGTGACAGCCACGAATCTTAATTCATATATGCTCTTTATGGAAGAGCAGAATTATGCGGCATCATCCATATCAAGAAGTGTGGCTTCGATCAGGGCTTTTTTCAGCTATCTGCATAAAAAGAATCTAATCGCCGACAATCCGTCTGATGAACTTCATCCGCCGAAGGTCGAAAAGAAAGTGCCGGATATTCTCACCGTCTCGGAGGTGGAGAAACTGCTCGCGCAGCCGTCGCAGGACACGGCGAAAGGCGTGCGGGACAGAGCGATGCTTGAACTGCTTTACGCGACCGGCATCCGGGTGTCCGAGCTGATCGGACTTCGGGTATCGGATGTAAATCTGAAGATGGGATATATTAACTGCAGCGATACAGGCCGCGAGAGAGCGGTACCGTTCGGAAACGCAGCCAGGGCGGCGCTTTCAGAGTATCTCGAGAAAGCAAGACACTTATTCCCTGAGGCTTCTGAAAATGATGTCCTCTTTACAAATGTGCAGGGAAGGAAGATGAGCAGACAGGGATTCTGGAAACTGCTGAAGGGCTACGCGCAGGAGGCTGGAATTGAAAGAGACATCACTCCTCACACGCTGAGGCACAGCTTCGCGGCTCATATGATCGAGAACGGAGCGGACCTTCGGAGCGTGCAGGAGATGCTCGGGCATTCAGATATATCGACGACGCAGATCTACCTGAATCTGAATATCGGAAAGATGCGTGATGTGTACGAGAAAGCGCATCCGAGACACTGAACGAAGTACGTGAACCTTGGGGACTGCCGCATGAGCGGCGGTCCCTTTCTCTAATATAAAGGAGACGAACAGATGAGTAAAGGAAGAGTAGTCGTAGGTATGGCGGGAGGAGTTGACAGCTCTGTCGCGGCGTATCTGCTGAAGGAACAGGGATACGATGTGATTGGCGTGACGATGCGGACCCTGCCCGTGGAGGATCGCCGCGGCGTGTTCGGGACCGGCGGGAGCAGCGCGGCGGCTGCTTGTTGGGACGCGAAGCGTGTTGCGGATACGCTGGGAATCCCGCACTATGTGATCGATTATGAGAAGGAATTCCGCGACAACGTTATCGAGAAGTTCATCAGTGAATACAGGGCGGGGCGGACGCCAAACCCCTGCATAGTCTGCAACCGTTCCGTAAAGTGGGAGAGCATGCTAAGGTGCGGCAGGGAGTTTTGCGCCGACGCTGTGGCGACGGGGCATTACGCGAGTATTGTGCGTCTTGCAAATGGACGCTGCACCCTGAAGATGGCCCGGTCCGCGGACGGAAGATCAAAGGATCAGACGTATGCGCTGTACCGGCTGACGCAGGAGCAGCTTTCACGGACGCTTATGCCCTGCGGGGAGTATATGAAGGAGGAGATCCGGGATATGGCGCTTCGGGCCGGTCTGCCGGTAGCCGAAAAGCCTGACAGCGAGGATATCTGCTTTGTCCCGGACAGGGATTACGCCGGTTTCATCGAACGGTATACAGGCGTGAAAGATCTGCCGGGAAATTTCGTCGATGATGAAGGGAACGTGCTTGGATCCCACCGCGGGATCACTAGATATACTGTCGGCCAGAGAAAGCATCTGGGAATCGCTCTCGGGAGGCCAGCCTATGTCAGTCGGATCCGCGCCGAAGCCAATGAGGTCGTTATTTCGGATAATGATTCGCTCTTTACCCGTGTTCTTATGGCGAATGACTTGAATTTTATGTCTGAGAGCGGAATTGTCGGAAAAGAACCGGCTGTAGTTAAAATACGCTACAACCATGGCGGCGCATCTGGTATA
>JAZRKZ010000006.1:0-3117 GCA_045646565.1 Lachnospiraceae bacterium | reverse complement strand
CTTGGCCTCCGACTTAGAATATCTGTATCGATGGGGGAATGACAAAGCTGATGATCTATCATGATGATCACGGCTGGACCTATGCGCCTGAAGAATAATTTGAAGGATCATGGGAGCATGTCAACTACCCACAGCCTAAAGGCAATGGTGCGGAACATTACAAGGCAGGAAGTTGGGATGTGACGTCAGATAAGGAAACCGCAATCACGAAGAATACTGTCTATTAGTACAAAGATTGTCAACGATAATATTTTCCCCATTTCTGAATAAATCCTTGTATCATAAGGAAGCGCTGACAGAGTATACAGCCTTTTATATGAATAATAAAAGAATATAAAGTAAAAAAGCGGTTGTTACAGCCACCTGTGATGGTGGGGGTTCGACCGCTTTCTTTAGTTTTTGCCTCGCTTGTTATGTCAGATATTTGCAAATGTTATCTGACATAGACAGCACCCCTCCTTTTATTAACAAAATGCATAAAAATGTTGACAAAATACAGCAAATAGGTGTTATAATCACTGTATGGAAACGTTTACGGTAACGGTTACGGAAATGCCGGGAAAGGTATACGGGCAATACCGTGAAGGTGAGATCATGACGACAATCAAAGACATTGCACGGATATCCGGCTACAGTATAGGAACTGTATCGAGGGTGATCAACAACCGGGCGGATGTCAGTGAAGAGGCAAGAGAAAAAATCAGCGAGATCATACGCGAGCGCGGATATCAGCCGAATTCCAACGCCAGGAAACTGAAACAGGTCATTTCATCGGAAGTGTCCATCATCGTACGCGGCAGCAAAAGTGTATTTTTCGAGTCTATTCTGGAAGAAATCCAGATTATGATGAGAGGGTACGATGAGAACATCAATGTCCACTTTATCGGTGAAACAGATAATGAAGTGGCGACAGCGATTCGGACCGTGTCCTACATAAAGCCGAAGGGCATCATATTCTTAGGCGGCTATATCGACAACTTTTGCGACGAGTTCTCACAGATAAACCTGCCATGCGTTCTTGTCACGACCGGCGCTAAGGATCTGGGATTCGAAAACCTGTCAAGCTTTACGACAGACTACTACGACGCAGGAAGATTTGTTGTCAATAAGCTGTTATCGTACGGACACACAAGGATCGGTATCCTCGGAGATTATTTTACGAATCGCAGTAAAGAGCATAAGAACGGCAAGATCATCGGAGCCGTAGAGACGCTTGACAGGCAGGGTATTCCATTTGATTTTGACAGGGATTACGAACCATGTTCGTACTCGGCGGAAAGCGGCTATGAAGCTGCAGCAAGACTACTGCGACGATCACCGGATCTGACAGCTGTCCTTGCTGTCAGCGACTCGATTGCCCTCGGTGCAATCAGAGCTCTGAAGGATATTGGCCTTTGTGTTCCTGAAGATATCTCGGTGATCGGTTTTGACGGTCTTGCATATGTAAAGTATTCCATCCCGAGACTTACGACCATCAGGCAGGATACGGCAATGCTGGCAAAAAAGTGCGTCGATGATCTGCTGCTGAGGATTACCTACGGAGGTCCGGCCGTTCACGAACTTATACCGTACGAGTTCATAGAAGGCGAGAGTGTGGCGGCGGTGAGACAGTGAGCTTCCTGCTGTAAAAGGCAGGAAAATAAAAAAGCGCGGGATTTCCTGTATAAATAGGTGCAACAGATCCAAAGGAACTCTTTTGGATCAGAAAATAAAAAACATTAATGGGAGGAAAAAAACATGAAAAAGCTTATGGCAATGATGATGGCATTGGTGCTGTGCATGGGTCTGCTTGCCGGATGCGGAGGCAGTTCCGGCGGAGGCAGCACAGGCGGCGGTGACGCCGGCGGTTCGGAGACCAAGGAAGTGGTGGATGCTACTGTCACGGTATGGAGCCCGCAGGAAGACCAGTCCGATGACAACGGCAAGTGGCTACAGACGCAGTGCGAGGCTTTTGCGGCAGCACATCCCGAATGGAAAATTACATTCAAGTATGGCGTTTGCTCAGAAGGCGACGCGAAGACAAATATCGGAACAGACCCAAGCGTCGGCGCCGACGTATACCTCTTCGCAAATGACCAGATCCCGGATCTGCTCAAGACCGGCGGCCTTGCCGAGCTCGGCGGCAGCAATGTCGAGACGATGAAAGCCAACAATTCTGAGACCACAGTGAATACAGTAACCTATGACGGTTCTGTCTACGGCTTCCCGTTCACCGGCAACACATGGTTCATGTACTATGTCAAGTCCGTATTCTCGGACGAAGACGTCAAATCACTTGACGCCATGCTCGAAAAGGGCAAGGTAGCTTTCCCGATGGATAATTCCTGGTATATCGCCGCTTTCTATGTTGCAAATGGATGCACACTGTTCGGAGAGAACGGCGGTGACGCCGATGCTGGATTTGACTTCAGCGGCGACAAGGCTGTAGCAGTTACCAACTATCTGGTAGATCTGATTGCCAATCCCAACTTCTCGAACGGCGATGTTGGAACAAACGCTGACGCCAAGGCATTCTTCTCCGGCACATGGGATTATCAGAAGGCTGTCGACGCTTACGGCGAAAATCTCGGCATTGCAGCATCCCCGTCTATCACGATCGACGGCGAACTTAAGCAGATGAAGGCTTTCGCAGGTTCCAAGGCAGTCGGCGTAAATCCTGCAACCGCGCTTTACAAAGAGCATCCTGAAATTGCAGTTGCTCTTGCGGCATATCTTGGCGGCACCGATGCTCAGAAAGCCCACTATGAGCTTCGCAACATTATTCCGACAGACAACAATATCACGGTAGACGATCCGCTTGCCAAGGCGCAGATGGATACAATGGCCTACGCTTCTATCGTACAGCCGCTTCAGGCGAACATGGGCAATTACTGGACCCCGGCAGAATCGATGGGTAAAGAGCTTGTGTCAGGCACTGTTACACATGACAACGCGGCAGATAAGACAGAGGCTATGAACACATCGATGAATACTTCCGCAGTACAGTAAGTACGCTTCGTGAGTAGAATCGGAACGGCCGGGCCGGCGCGGCCCGTGCCGAAAAGCGGAATGGACCTGGAGCTGTCCCCCGGTTCATTCCATAAAGTACGAAAACAACGGAAGTCGGAGGCCAAGCGG
>JAZRKZ010000005.1:0-3359 GCA_045646565.1 Lachnospiraceae bacterium | reverse complement strand
CGATCACACCGCCGCCATACAGGCAGAACTGGTCGAAAGAAGACATGACGCATCCGGCAAGCTTCGCATCCCTCTCACGGGTCAGCTGCGCGATCATTTTCCCTTCCAGTTCCTGTTCGTTGCAGCCGTCTGCCGTCTTGTCGCTGAATGTTCCGATCGTGATGTCGATATCCTGCGGTATGCGCATCCGGTTCCTGGCCGCCACATCATTGTACGCGCTGACGATCCAGTCTTTCGTGAGCGCAATGGAAAATTTCTGCGTCGAACAGCTTGCCCCGGAGCCTTCCGGGTCCATCGCCGCATCGGTGAGAAGCTGCGTGAAATCCTTATGGGTATCATAGACCTGCTGCTCGGCGTCCATGACTTTCTGCGCGCGCTTATCATCACCCTCGAAATCCTTGACGAGTTGTTCATATCGTCTTTTCCGCCTGAGCGGCAGCTCCTCGTCGTCAAAATCCGAAACCAGGCTGTCAAGAATTCCGTCAAGCTGCTCCCTGAGAGACGCGGTCGACGTCTCCTGCCGGAAAATGTTGATAAAGTAATCGAGCATCGTTCCGTGAAGCTCCGCCCCTTCCATGATATCAACGAGCCGGCTCCATGTCGGACTGTATTTCGGCAAATATGTATAACCCGAACGATACGGTTTCCTCTTGCTCTCGATCGCCTTCGACCACTGGTCGGTCTGTTGTTCGACAAAGCCCGGCTTACTGGTCAGGTTCTCCATCCACTCATTGATCGTCCTAGAGATGAGCCCCTCCGTATCCGCCCCCATAAGACCGCTGGCGTAGGCGTCAAGAATGATAACTGTCTTGCGGTCAAGATCCTCTTCATCCTGATTGTCAAGATATCTCTTCGTCCACTGAAGGCAGCTCGAAGAGCGGTCGGCCCGTCTGCAGACCAGCGCGAAGAACAGCGATGTCTTCTCATCGTTCCGGCGAATGCCTTCCCGCACTGCCCGGTCCGCGATGTCCTTTTTATCATTGATCCAGGCTGCCAGCGCGACGAGACAGGGCGCGAGCCAGTAGCCGGGCGTCTGGACCATCAGCTCCTCCGAGATGGTATTGATCGTCGACTGACGGATCAGCCCCAGATCGTCCGCCTGCAGAATGCCGGTCGCGGATCTGCGGACGACGTCGTAATGTCCGTACTTCTTATTGAGCTCATTATCGAACTGTACAAGGCGGGTCTCCGCCTGAGCGAGCCTGTTGGCCCTTCCCTGCGAAATGACATATTCTTCGAACTCCCTCGCGAGGGCTGCCAGTTCACTGTTCAGGGCCGTGACTTTGTGGTCCACACTGCCCATGTTGTCTTCAAGATCCTGCAGCCTGCTTCCGACGATCTGAAGATTCTGTTCAATGATCGAAAGATCAGCTGTCTGTATAATACGTTCGGCCATTATTTCACCTCCCTAAATGTCCTCCATCCTGTCACCTGTCCTTGCGTCTTAATAATCCGGAAATCCTTTGTCGGTGTAGTAGCGGTTCAGGAGGTTTACATTTGCAAGTTCTGTTGAGTTAAGGTACGCATCACTGAAGGAAGCTGTCGGGATCGAGGGGGTGTACCATGTTTTCTGCATAAAGTAATTCAGCCATTCCGGTCTTGCAAATGTATACCCGTTCTTCGCATAAATCTCATTAATGCAGTAGCGCACCTGCCCTGCGGTCATGCCGTTCACATCGCCGTAGGACCAGACGCGGGTGCTGGCGTCCGGATAGGCGTAAGAGTCCGCCGTATCGTTCGGGATCGAGATCGGCTGCCCGGTCGACGCGTCGATCACACTGACAGGATTGATCGTCGGCTTCGGAGCTTCGGTCGGAGTCGGGGTCGCTGTCGGGATCGGCGTTGCCGTCGGAATCGGGGTCGCTGTCGGGACCGGCGTTGCTGTCGGCATGTCGGGCGTCTCATTCTGATTCCCGGCTTCATCCGCCCCGGCAGGCTCGTCGGCTGCCTCAGCCGTCTCCTCAGACGGTTTTGCCCCGATCACCTGCGCCCCGGTCGAAACCGCAGCTCCTGACGACCTGCCGAGCATCGCCGGAGCGATGACGAAAAAGCCGGCAAGCGCGGCCATGACCGCGGCGGCGACTGCCAGAATAATGACCGGCGCGTTCGATTGTTTCCTCGGTTCCGGTTCAGGCAGTTCATATCCGTTCAGTGTCGGCGGCAGCTGACCCGGTCCGGGCGCAGGCTCCTCGTACTCGTTCCCGACCGTTGCCTGCCCATAAGACGCAGGTCCTGCAACAACTGATGCGGGTCCTGTAACGACCGGTGCAGGTTCCTCATATCTTTCATTGGAGTTCACATTGAACCTGGCTCCACAATATGGACAGAAAGCCGCCTGGGACGGTATTTGCTCCCCGCAGCTTGTGCAGAACATATAAGTTTCTTCCTTTGCGCCGGCGTTGCCGCCGGGCCTGCTGTTCCATCCTGTAGTGCTCATACTATTTTCCCCCGTTAATAATAAACGCCATGATCTTTCTGCCACTGATTGAGCGCGTCAAAGTTTGCTCTTTCGTAACTGTTAAAGTAATTCGCGCGGAGCACATCCCACTTATTCGACGGGCAGACTTGCTGTGCGCTCTGGTACCATCCCTTGCTCGCGAACTGATCTCTTGCATCCTGGGCGGTCTGTGAACTTCTCGTGAATGTGAATCCGTATCTGGCAAGGAGCTCATTGATGGCAAGCTGGGAGAGCTTGTGCATCATATTGGGATCCGAAGATTCAAGCACTTCATTCATGCGGGCGGTCGTCAGGTATTCGCTGCTGCTCTCCGGGAACAGGAAATCAGAAGCTGTTGCCTGAATACCGTCAATGATGGTGATAACTTCCGGGATATAGACCTCCTGAGTCGGCGTCGGCAGTGGCGTCGCCGTCGGAACCGGGGTCGCTGTCGGGACCGGCGTCGCTGTCGGGATCGGGGTCTCCGTCGGGACCGGGGTCTCCGTCGGGACCGGCGTCGCTGTCGGAGCTTCCGTTACCGTATCTTCAATATTCTCAGCCGCCTGCGCTGCGGCGGATGAAGTCGACGACGTCGTAACTGCGGCGGCAGATGTTCCTCCGCTGCCGGAGCCCTTGTTCCCAAAACCGACTTTCAGAACGCCCCATCTCATTATCATAAAAAGAGATATGATAATGACAAGCGATGAGAACGCGATAATAAAGACCGGAATCTGATCCCGCTCATCCTTTTTCTTCTTTTTCTTCTTTTTAATATCAGGCGGCGGGAGATAGACATCGCTGTCATTCGGCGTACGGACCTGCTGCTCTGTGGCCCTCATGGCTTGTTCTGCGGGCCTCGTTGCCGGTCCCGTGGACCAGGCTGCCTGACCTGTGGGCCTCGCTGCCGATCCTGCGGGCTTCG
>JAZRKZ010000004.1:0-6938 GCA_045646565.1 Lachnospiraceae bacterium | reverse complement strand
CCGTCTTTTAAGATGGACAAAGAAGCGCGGATCCGGGGGAGATTATAGGCGGTATTTTCGGGATCTGCCAGAATAAAGTCCGCGAAATTGATGAAGGTGTTGTCATTGATCCGGCGGGTCAGGTATTTGCCTTTCAGCGGTGAATCCTTGAATCGTTTCGCGACCGCTTCCCGCCGCCTGCTGAGCAGGTCTTCCTGAGCCGGGGTCAGGCGAAGCTTCAGCTTGCGGATATAGTAAAGCGGGTATCGGATCTGATGGTGAATGCCCAGCGCGATCAGAATATCGGGATCCAGATTCGCGTTCATATGGGTATGGAGGTCCGTGCGGAACTTGTAATCTCTGGGGATATAGGTCTTGACCAGCGTCTGCCAGGTGCCCAGATTGTAACTCTTGGTCTGGCTCATCAGAGTCTTCGCGATGGCAGGGATGGTGGCTTTGCGCTCGATCGTTCCGTCGGGGTAGATATTTGCAACTTTTGTATCTCCAAGCCGCAGGATATAGACGGCCCTGTTCGTATCGTCGATGTAGCATGGAATCTGTCCGCGCACGACTTTCAGTCCGTCAGTGTCAAAACTGAGGGAGAGACCGCAGAGGCGGGCCAGATTGGTGATGAGGTTGCCTGTCGCGTGGTTCGGGGTCCGCAGCACATAGGAGAGGGTCTCCCCCTCCATATAGAGATCTATAATGATATCCTTTTCTTTATCCAGATAGAAATGTCCGAAAACTGTCATGCTCCGCCTCCTCCGCGGGAGATAATTGGTGTACGCATTTATCATAACATATCGGAATGCCGCTGATAACCATCGATCGGATATTTGATGTTCGGACAAAAAAAGAAATCGCAGGTGCGCCCGCTTATGCGACAGCCCCTGTTCAATCACCGGTTTTGTGATAAAATAGAAATATCAGCGACACACACACGCCGCCTTATCGCGGTGCTGTGGTCGATGTTCATACAGTCAGTCGATCCGTTTGTGAGAGGATCCCATGAAAGAGTTTATCGCTATTCTGATTCTGCTTGTTCTTATAACGCTTCTTTGCCTCTACCTGGTCATCGGGGCGGTCTGGTGGAACATTGATATTGTGTCCAAATCTACGGAGGAGTATATAAAGAGCCAGTATGATTCCGAATTCAGCGCCATACGCTTCAGGCTGCAGGTGAAGGATATTCTCCGCAGACTGGAATTCCTTGAAGAGAACAAAGTCATAATTCACAGGACATTTTATGAGAGCCGGAAAAACCAGAAGTATCTGAATGCACAGACCGGTTTTCCCGGACAGAATCTGATCCTGTTAACGCCCGGGTGGGCGGCGAGGCTGCACCGAGAGTTCTGCACGTCGAAGAACTATGACGGGTGCGGAACGATGACGGACCTTTTCATCTATGCGCTCGCGCATGAAAAGGCCCACAAAGGGGCAAGGTACAAACCGATTTTCTTGTTCGGCAAGAAGAGGATCTGCGCCGCGTGGATTGGAGAAATTTATGCAGACCTGGAAGGAATCAAGCGATCCGGGCTGTCCGCGGAGAGAGTGATCGAATGTATAAACGCGGAAATTCTGAGTAAAAGATCAAGGAATTACGGAAAAAAGGAAGAACCCCGCCTTCGTCCTCATCCCACGTGGGAATACAGAATCGCTTGTATGCGGAAGGGGACACTGGACAAAGCGATGATCGATATGATCTGTCGTGACTGCGGCGTAAGTGACGTGAAATTTTGCGACGGAATGAGGAGGCGCTGCGCCGGCAGGCAGACTGCGAAACAGTAAAATCTGTTGCGGCGCATGCAGCATTTGAAAAGGAGTCGTGATTGTATGGTTGAGTACACGGAATGCGATCAATGTATAAGAAAATGTCCTGTGGACCAGCTTCAGTGCGCCAATGGCCGGAAGCGTTATTTTGAGGTGACAGGGAAAAAATATGAAGCGGGCGAAGAAGCTCCTTCTGACTTAGGGGCAGCCTATCGAAGGAAGATCCGCGAACGTAGAGCCCGGAAAAACAGGGATCAGAGCGGAACCTGATATGAAAATGAAGGATGCTTCTAAAAAAATGATTCTATAATAGCGAATGATTTAGATGAAGAATGACAGGAGATTAGTATATGGGCAGGTATCTGGAGAAAGCACGTGAACTGAGAGCAATAACGGAACGACATTATAACTGCGCACAGGCAGTTCTGGTGCCATTTGCACCGCGGCTTGGTCTCGATGAGGAAACAGCGTTTCGTATCGGTGCAAATTTCGGCGGCGGCATGAGAGTCGCCTCTGTCTGCGGCGCGATCACCGGCGGGCTGATGGTGCTGGGACTTGCCGGATTTGACCAGCCGTCGGATGCAGTGAGTTTTATTCAGAAGATGAAAGACAGGCACGACGGGATGATGATGTGTGCGGATCTTCTGAGAGTCAACGAGGCCAAAGGCGGAGTCAAGAAGGTGCATTGCGACGGCGTGGTCTTTGAGGCCGTCAGTATCCTTGAGGAGATTCTGAACGAGGAAAATTGAGTGTACCGCAAGGGAGGCTTACTATGGATTATGAAGGACAAATCTGCAGAGCGCCGATGGAGCGAGGCACTTACAAGCTGCCTGTGATGGTGGGCTGCATTTATAATCAATGCCATTTTTGCGATCTGTTCAAGCACTTGAAATTCAGGATCATCCCGCTTTCGGAAGTGGAAGACGATATCAGGCGTGTGTATGAGGCCGGCGGATCTCCGAGGAAGATATTTTTGGGGGACGGGAGTGCATTTGCTCTTGGGACGGAGCATTTGCTGAAAATTCTTGAGCTGATTCACAAGTATTTCCCGGACTGTAATGAAATCAATATGAACGCCACGGTGACCAGCATTCTGCGAAAGAGTGACGATGAGCTCCGCGCGCTGGGTGCAAATGGCGTCCGCCATCTATACATCGGTCTCGAAAGCGGTCTTGAGGATGTGCTTGCCTTTATGAACAAGGGGAACACAGTGGACCAGCTTCGGGAGGCAGTTCTCAAAATGCAGAAATACGGGCTCTGTTTTGACGCCCATATGATGACCGGCGCGGCCGGCCGCGGAAGAGGAGCGGAGAACGCCGCCGCGACGGCGGCAGTCCTGACGGAGCTCCGTGCCACGAGCGCGACGAACTTCTCCATGTTCATCCATTATTCGACGCCGCTCTATCAGGACATATTGGCCGGCAGGTTCGTACCGGCTTCCGAGTATGAGAACCTTGTGGAGGCGAGAGAGCTGATCACGCGGATCTGCGATCAGCGTGAAGAGGCCGGTGGCCATACGATGAAGTACGAGGGCTTCCATGACTTCATTGCCTTCCATGTGTGGGGGATCCTTCCCCGTGACAGGGACAAAATCATAGCCAAGCTGGATCAGGTGATTGCTGAATTCAAGACGAAGCAGGATGTTATCTCCATAATAGATGAAAACAGCACATTTGAAATAAAGAGTGTTTACTAATTCTAACCTTCTCATTTTCTGTTATAGTGCAGACCGAAATCGAAATTATTGCTTAAGCTGGGCGTCGCCGAGCGGCTGGTACTTTAAATTTTCGAGTGTTAACGAAGAAAATTTATTAGTACCACTGCCAGCGAGGCCGAGCGGGAGCGTCCCGGCGCAGCAAAATTTCGATGAGGCTGCCCATGACCCGAGGTGTGGGAAGTTTTAGTTACTGATCTCTGATACAGAATTTAATACGATGCCCCGCAAGGTCCGGATTGAACGATCTGGGCGCCTGCGGGGTATTTTCATAAACACGTGAATCCGGATGAACTTGGATTTTTTGGTAAAAAGTGTTAACAAAATTCTGTGAATAGAGGATTTTTCAGTCTTTTTGTAGTATAATGAGGATATCAACAGCAATTGTTTTCTGATAAGAGAAATTGTGAGGATACGGCGGCACTGATGAAGGAGGTGACGACAAAAAGGCGTCAGCGCCGATCCTGTAACGGAACCAGTTGTTTATGCAGCAATTATGGAGAAGAATGAAATGAAAGCGACGAAAAGGTATCTGGCAATCATACTGGCCATTATTATCATTGCTATAATAATGCTGATGAGATCCTGCAGTTTGGGTGCAGGTTCAAAAGAGCCGGCCGCGACACAGGACGTCGTCATCGAAGACGCGGCGAAATCAGCCGAAGTGACCGGAGAATCGATCGTAGAAGAGACCGTCGAATCGGAACCGGCAGTCGAAGAGTCCGTTGAGACGGTAGAAGACGTGGAGGCGTCTGCGGAGATCTTTACAGATGTGAACGACCCGAATCATCCATACTATAATGCGATTTACTGGGCTTCGGAGAACAATATAACCAAGGGCTACAGTGACGGCAGCTTCGGTATCGATGATACCTGTACGAGAGGGCAGGCTGTTATGTTCCTTTGGAGGATGGCAGGCTGTCCCGAACCGGAGGAGGTAGAAGAATCTCCGTTCACGGACGTTCCGGATTCCCACGCCTACTACAAGGCAGTCCTCTGGGTACAGCAGAATGGAATCACGAAAGGATACACCCAGGGTGAAAAGGCCGGCCAGTTCGGCGTCGACGACCCCTGCACCCGCGGCCAGATCATGACCTTCATCTGGAGATATAAAGAACAGCCGACGCCGGAAGAAACCGGTGAGTCCCCGTTCAGCGATGTGCCAACGAATCACGCCTATTATAAAGCTATCCTCTGGGGATCTCAGGAAGGCGTCACCAAGGGCTACACGAGTGGTCCGGACAAGGGTAAGTTCGGCGTCGATGATGCGTGTACCCGTGGTCAGATCGTGACATTCCTCTACAGGATAAAGTAAGAAAGGGAATGTATCCGGACCTTTAACCGGATGTGAAAGGCAGGAACAATATAAAGAGGATCCCCGCCATCTGGGACAGAAGTCTTCAGATGGCGGGGATCCTCTTTTACACTGTAGTGGACCAAAGTGTTCGCTTGCTTACCGACAAGGCTTGCCTTATAATAAAGGGCAGCGGATGCCATTTTGGCAAGTCCTTGCATTATTTTCATATTTTTTGAGAAATCACTTGACCTTCCACCTTGTGGAAGCTGTATAAGATGATCATAGACAGGGCTACTTGAGGTGATATCGATGAAGATCAAGCAGGTGGAGGAGCTTGTTGGGATTACCAGAAAGAATATCCGGTTCTACGAAGAGCAGGGACTGCTGAGTCCCGGCAGAGCGGAGAACGGATACCGGGAATACAACGAGGCGGATATCATAAGACTTAAGCAGATAAAGCTCCTTCGAACGCTCACGCTGCCGATCGAAGAAATTCGGGAAGTTCTTCAGGGGAAGACAAGCCTTGAGATCAGCCTCGCGAAGCATCTCCACGAACTGGAGCGGCAGCGAGAATCCATCGATCAGATGGAGAAGTTCAGCAGACAGCTGATTGAGAGCGGCGTATCGATTGATCATTTGGATGTCGACTCCTGTCTTAGTGATATAAAGCAGCTGGAAAAGGAGGGTACAAGGTTTATGGATGTAAAGAAAACAGACATTCACAGAAAAAAGACCATAGGCGCTCTGCTCGGTGCGGGTATCATGATCGTTCTCATGATTTTCATGATAGGTATCTTCATATGGGGGGAAATGGTGGATCCGCTGCCGATGGGCTTATTCGTCGTTATTGTCGCGATTCCGATCGTTGTGATCATCGGAGTTGTCGCGGTACTCATTGAACGTGTGAAGGAAATCAAAGGAGGAGAGGAAGATGAAGCTTCTAAGTATTGATTATGTTCCGGGACAGGAAATTGAAGCGCTGGGGATTGTGAAAGGCTCTGTCGTACAGACGAAGAACTTCGGCAAAGACTTTATGGCCGGCATGAAGACGCTTGTCGGCGGAGAAATCGTCGGTTACACGGAGATGCTCAACGAGGCCAGACAGATTGCCACCAAGAGAATGGTCGATGAGGCGGAGGAGATCGGCGCCGACGCGATCATCGGCGTCCGCTACGGATCATCACAGACGATGACGACGGCTGCCGAGGTTGTTGCCTACGGTACTGCTGTAAGGTATAAATAATAACCAAAACTTCCCGCCCGGCCTCGCTGGCAGCGGTACTAATGATTTTTCTTCACTTTGGCTCGAAAAATCAAAGTACCGGCCGCCTGACGACGACCTGCTCAAGCAATAATTTCGATTACGGTCTGCATAAAAATCTAAAGTGGGCAGTTTTTGATAATAAGATTTTCTCATCGTGCGGCGCGGGAACAGAACAGATGACCGCAGCTCGTGAGATCTGAACTTATGACCGCAAGTCGCAGAATTTGAACCTGCGGTCATGTGTCGCCATATTGACAACATCAGGGAACTATGGAAGAAACAACGCTCTACAGAAAAATGCGGCCAATGACCTTTGAGAGCATCATCGGTCAGGAGGCGATCGTCCGGGCGCTGAAGAATCAGGTGATCCATCAGCGGCTGAGTCATGCATATCTCTTTTTCGGTATCCGCGGGACCGGCAAGACGACGGCCGCGCGGATACTTGCGCGCGCAATTAACTGCGAGAATCCGCAGGACGGGAATCCCTGCAACGAGTGCCCGACCTGCCGCAGAGTTCTGGAGGGGCAGAGCAGTCTCGTCATAGAGTGGGACGCGGCCACGCACGGCAAGGTCGATGATGTCAGAGACATCGAGGAGTATATACGAACGAGGCCGGCGGACGGCCGGTACAGAGTGTTCATCATCGACGAGATCCAGGAGATGAAACAGGCTGCGACGAACGCGTTCCTGAAGACTCTCGAGGAGCCGCCGGAATATGTGAAATTCATACTGGCGACGACCGATCTGAAAAATATTCCAAGCACCATCACGTCGAGGTGCCAGCGCTATGACTTCAGACGGATCCCGGGCAGCATAATCGCGGAATATCTGCAGAGTATACTGGACGCCAACGGTCTTGTGGCTGATGAAGGCGCGCTCAAAAGGATCACCACGCTGTCCGAGGGCTCCATGCG
>JAZRKZ010000003.1:0-3049 GCA_045646565.1 Lachnospiraceae bacterium | reverse complement strand
CTCAGGAGTGATGTACTGTGCGAGAGGACCAGCCTGTCCTACAGGCATCAGGTTTACTGTGAAGATACCCTTCTTAGGATATACGCCACATCTTGCTGTTCCGCCGCAGTCTACTACAGCGACCATGATCTCATCATCAGGAAGGGTGGTTTTCCAGCCATCCACTGCTACGCCGCCGGAAAGATCAGCGATCTTCTGAGCGATAGGGTGGATTCCGCCGCCTGTTACGCTAAGAACAGTGTGGCATTTTTCAGTTGGTGTAACTGTGAGAGGGCCGCCCCAGCCGCCGTCTCCAGCCTTGATCTTAATTGTATTAAACATATTCTTTTCCTCCCCTTCTTACTTATTCTTGGTCATGTTCAGGTAGATTCTCTCAGTGAGAAGTCCTCTGATGAGAATTACGATGAGACCAACGATGAAATAACGGAGAGCAAGTCCAGCTGTATCAAGACCTGCCTGCTGCAGACCTGTTGCGATTCCGAGGAAGACGAACAGCTCACCAGCGTTGGCGTGTGGGAAGAGTCCTGTGATAGGGTGTACAAAGCTTACTGCTGCATCATAGTAAGCTGGTTTGTACTTCTCTTCTACGAAACGTCCGAATGTGTAGCACATCGGGTTTCCAAGGAAGAATACAGCCATGAGAGGGAGAAGTGTGTACCTGAGCACTGCATACTTTGTGATTCTTGCGGCAAAGCGCTCTACCTTCTCAACTCCGACCAGCTTGATGATAGAGTTGACGAATGTCATAAGGCAGACGACTGTAGGAATGATTCCAGCCACCCAGCCCATGAAGGTTTCGCCGCCTGTTGTAAACAGTGACATAAAGCCTTCTGCCAGTTTTGTTACAAATTCCATATAGTTCCTCCATTCTTCTTTGCTTTGTCTCCATATAATATGGATCCAACGTGTTATATATGAAGCACCGGCTGCCGGCAATTCTTGCCCCGGTTGCCGACTCCCGGCGATGCATATCGAAATGAATGATCTTTATCTGAGCTTTTTTCCCTTTTGCCCTCTTCTTGTTTCCATGAAGGCTTCCTGCTCTCTTGTCAGTTCCCTGTCGGTCAGTCTGACCTCAAGTGCCTCAAATGCCCTGAAGTATCCCTGTTTGCGTCTCCAGGTCTTCTTGTCGAGACCTTCTCCCAGTGTAAGGAATGTGAATACACTGCTTCCGATCAGAGGCTGGCCCATGAAGGTTTCTACCGGATGAAAACGTGACCATACTCCGATCCCGTCCATGACCTCTGCGCCGGTGATGATCCCGTCATTGTCACAGGCTATGATAGCAACATGTCCGCTCAGGACTCCGGGATCTCCGTTGAAGAGGCTCGGACGTCTCTGTCCAAGGCCTACATTTCCCAGAAGGTGCATCCTGCGTACTGCCCGCTGATAATCCTTGATCTGCAGAAAGCCGCCTATGGACTGAACGACTATCAAAACCAGGATAACCAGAAGCAGGACGGATATACCACCTATTTTCATGAATCTCCCTCCTGTTCTACCATACCTACTAATGGTTGTATTTTATCCCCGTTTTTCTTTGATATCAAGTATTATGTTCTGACCATATGATTAAATTAACACATCTTTATCTTTTGTCAGATTTATTTGTTTCAATGGCGAGATTGACACAAATTTATCTATACATTTGTTTCAATAAGATCGGTCTTTTGACTGCCAATGCGAGAATAATCACAAGTTTCGGGAAAAACGCCCAGGTATATTATATATAAAATGTAGAAAAAATTTACGCAAATGTTCTTGACAAATGTTTAAATATGAATTATGATGGTCTCGTAAAATAAAACAACAATGGGCTATTATATATAAATGAAAGAGAGGAACAGATCCATGGTAAAAGCAGAACGTCCATTCCTGATCGTTAATCCGAAATCATATCTCTACGGGCAGAAGAGTCTGGAACTCGCCATGGCAGCTGACAAGACAGCTGCTGAGACAGGCCTTCAGATCTATTTCACATGTCCTTATGCCGACATCAGACTGATCAAGCAGAACACCAGCCATGTTATCGTTTGTGCACAGTCTCTTGACCCGCTGACACCGGGACGTGGAATGGGACATGTCCTTCCGGAATCTCTTAAGGAAGCCGGAGCTGACGCAGTATTCCTCAATCACGCTGAAAACCCGAAGACAGTCGCAGAGCTCAGCGCCTGCATCAACCGTGCAAAAGAGCTCAACATGATCACTGTAGTATGCGCTGACAGCACAAAGGAAGCTGCTGCCGTTGCCTGCCTCGATGCGGATATCGTACTGGCAGAGCCTACTGATCTTATCGGAACCGGCAAGACAGCTGACGATTCTTACGTCACAGAGACCGTAGCCGCACTCCACAAGGTAAACCCGGACGTGCTGGTCATGATCGCTTCCGGCGTTGTTACAGCTGACGACTGCTACAATGTAGTAAGACTCGGCGCGGACGGCACAGGCGCAACATCCGGCATCCTGAACGCTCCATCGCCTGCTGTACGTGTACAGGAGATGGCAGAAGCGATCGTAAAAGCATATAAGGAAAGAGAAGGTAAATAATAATGAAGATTTATAAAGAGCAGATCAATCTGAAGTCCCATGGCGGAACACCTACTTTTATCAACATCACTCCTGAGGTAAAGCAGGCCATCGCAAACAGCGGCATCCAGAGCGGAATCGTAACTATCATTTCTCCGCACACAACATGCTCGGTATTCTTTGAAGAATTCGTTCACGATCTTACTGAGGACGGAACAGAATTCCTGCAGGTCGACCTGAACGCCGCACTCTGCAAGATCATTCCTGATCAGACCGAGATCCCGCCGGCAGGCCCATACATGTATCCGGGTCCTGAGCATTATGCTGACGTAGCTTCATGGCCTGATGCTGAAGCATATCTGCCTGGCGGCGACAAGACAGCTCTTCTCAACTGCGATGCACACATGAAGGCTACCATCCTCGGCAACAGCGCTACACTGGAAGTCGAAGGCGGAAAGCTGGCAGTCGGCACTACAGGCTACGTTTACTTCGTAGACTTCGACAGAACCAGAGAGCGCGGCAG
>JAZRKZ010000002.1:0-6301 GCA_045646565.1 Lachnospiraceae bacterium | reverse complement strand
AGTCGAAGGTGACGAAGATGCCCCGGCTTCGCATTGCCCGGATCTTTTCCATGTCGACGGAGAGGAGAGTGCCGGGCTCTTCCACGTAGAGGAGAGACGCCATGCACGGGACGTTTTCCCGCAGCTTAAAGCTTTCCGGATGACCGAGAGCGGCCTTCAGCATAAGAGCGTAGTAATCGATCCCGCCGTAGAGCGAGATGAGCTCCGGTATGCAGGTCGCCCCGCAGCGGCCGCCCGCCTCGATCACATAGAGTTCGTCTCCTGATACGAACGCGTCCATGTTCATCGCGCAGTTGTCCATCCCGGAAGCATCAATGATCCGGGAGACCTGATCATAGATGTCCTCACGGAGGGCCTTTGACATTTCATACGGGAAAATGTGGCCGACCGGGACTGTTGTCTGCGGTCCGCGGTAGACCAGTTTGTCGTGTGGGAGCAGCAGAACCGGCTTTCCGCCGGATATGAAGGCGTCGACGCCGATCTCATGGCCAAAGACGCACTTTTCAACGAGGAGATAATCCTTGTTCGTGACTTTCATGGCCTCGTTATAGGCGGCGGGCAGTTCATCCGGGGAGTCCACGCGGATAATGCCGCGGCTCCCTGACTTATCGGTGACTTTCACGACAACAGGAGCGCCGATGCATAAAAGCGCAGAGTATGCTTCTTCAAGCGAGAACACTTTTCGGAAAGCAGCTGTCCTGACGCCGGCGTCCCAGAAGGCCTGTTTCATGACCGCCTTGTCTGTCAGGATCCGGGCAGCGCTGCCTGAAATACCGGCAAGGCCCATCGAATCGTTCACAAGACCGATGGAGGCCATCGCGACGTCTGTCCCTGTCGTGCAAATGCCCGCGATCTCATGCTCGCGGGCTGCCTTAAGGATCGCCTCCGAATCGGTCGTGTCGAGGTAGAGGACTTCATCGGCGATTGCAAATCCAGGGTAGGGGCCCGGATAACTCACGACGATCGTGTGATACCCGAGTTCCTTCGCTTTATGTATGAGCGGGACCTGGTAGATCCCGGCTCCGAGGATCATGATCCGTTTCTTCATCTGTGCATTCCTTTCACAGTCGGTTTCGTATTAGAATGGCTGGACTGAACAGTCTGCTGCATTTAGCTGCCGGGCTGTGCGGCAGCCCGTCACAGGACATCGGCAGGCGGCTCCGGCTTGTCCGAAGGGGTGGAAGGCGCTGCGCTGCGCCGCTCCGTCTCACCGAGATTCACGGTCTCGCGAATGATATACTGCGGCGTCTCGTTGATGGACAGGATCAGCTTTCCTATATATTCTCCGAGGATGCCGAGGATCAGCATGATCATGCCGGAGAAGATCAGAAGGCAGGTCATGAGCGAAGCCCAGCCGACGGTCATGTCGGGGGAGAGCAGCTTTCGGATGATCGTGACGAGCGCGGACACAAGTCCTACGATCGAGAAGATCACGCCGAGGAAGAAGGACATACGCAGCGGCAGGACCGTATAGTTGAAATAGGCAAGCCAAAGGCGCATGAGTTTCCGCAGTGTGTAGTTGGACGTGCCGACCTCGCGTTTGTGATGCTCCACCATGACGTTGGCGATGTTCGATGTCGTGCGGTAGAAGAGGCCGTCCACATAGGGGTTGAAGTTCTTATAGCGGATGACTTCGTCGCGGACAGCTTTCGTGATGACCCAGAAGTTGCTGGAGACGATTTCCTTCGGCCGTCCGAGCAGGATGCGGGAAGAAACCTCGTTGAATTTGCTGGTCAGGTTCTTCATAAAGCCGTTCTTTTTCTGCGCATACTGACCGTAGACAAGATCGTAGCCTTCCGAGATCTTGCCGAGAAGCTTGAAGACCTGCGAGGGATGCGTCTGCATGTCGTCGTCCATGCCGAGAATGTAGTCGCCGTCGGCATAGTTGAGGGCGGCCATGAGTGCGTTGTGCTGGCCGAAGTTCCGCATCAGGTTGATGCCGTGAACGGTCGGATACTGCTTCGCGAGGCGGGTAATCGCTCCGAAGGTATCATCGCGTGAATAGTCGTTCACGAGGAAAAAATCGCATTCATAGCCCTCGTGCTGTCTGAACTCGTCCATGACCATCGTGACGACTTTTTCAATCGTCGCTTCCGAGTTGTAGCATGGAATAATGATTGAAACGAGCATGAAAATCCTCCCTAAAGCAGCGGCAGAGCGTCGTAAAAGAGCGGCGTGCCGCCGGTGTGGATGAACAGAATGTTCTTGTCTCTGATATCGTGTTCCTTCATATAGGCAAGCATCCCCGCGAACGCTTTGCCGGTGTACGTCGGGTCGAGGCAGATGCCGTCGCGCCGCCACTCCCGGCGGATCACCTGAAGGATATCCTCATTGTAGGAGCCGTAGCCGCCCGCAAGGTAGCTGTCCTCGAGAATGATCTCATCGGCGTATCGATCCGGCAGAGTCAGGCCCTGATCCCTAAACCACTCGGAAACGCCGTTCTCAATAATCCTGGTCCCGCGGCTTTTGTCGCGGGAGACCGAAATGCCGACGATCTTCCGGTCGTCACCCTTTACGAGATGCCCGCAGACAAGGCCGCTCTGGGTCGCGCCGGTCCCCGACGCGTGGAAGATATAGTCGAAATGAAGCCCCATGGCTTCTTCCTGGGCGCAGATCTCCCCGTAGGCTTTGGCGTAAGCACGTGCGGCCGTTCCCTCGTTCCCCGTGCCGAGACGGTTTCCATAGACATAATATGGTACGAGTCCCCGGGAGAGAGCTCTTTGAAAGGCTTCATCGACCGCGTAAGCGATCGCGTCTTTTCTGCAGTAGATGATCTCAAGGCCCAGAAGACCGACGAGAACGCTGTTCCCGGTGGCCTTGTGCGTGCCGTCCGGGTCATCGGAACAGATCATCATGCAGGGGATGTTTTCCATGAGGCATGCATTTGCGAGCACACGGCACAGATTGGAGCGGCTGTTGCCGTACATAATGAGGCAGTCAGCCTTTTTTTCCTTCATATCCGCAAGGAATTCCTGCGCGATCCGGACCTTGTTCCCGCCGCAGGAGAAGGGCAGCAGATCGTCCCTCTTAATATAGAAATGATTGCCGCTCTCATGGAGAGGCGTCACGGGAGTGTATTCTAAAATAACCATAAATTTATTCCTTTTGTCTTGAAAAGCAACTTTTTATAGTATACTATCAACATTCGGACGTGGCAAGCGTTCTTGCGCGATGATGCTTTGAATGGTATACTGTCTTTAACTGTGTACTGATCGGACAGAGAATAAAAATTTAAAGAGGTGAAACAATGAGAACATATGTCGTTACAGGCGGCGCCGGATTTATCGGCTCAAATTACATTCATTATATGTTCAAAAAGTACGGTGATGAGATCCGTATCATAAATGTCGACAAACTGACATACGCCGGCAATCTCGAGAATCTTAAGGATGTCGAGGACCGCTCCAACTATACATTTGTAAAGGCGGATATCTGCGACGCGGAAGCAATCGGCAGGATCTTTGAGGAGAACGACGTTGACCGCGTCGTCCATTTCGCGGCTGAGAGCCATGTGGACAGAAGTATCAAGGACCCGGGCGTATTTGCAAGAACGAACGTGCTCGGAACCCTCACGATGCTGGAAGCAGCAAGAAGCGCATGGGAAAATCCGGACGGCACATTCAAGGAGGGAAAGAAATTCCTGCACGTCTCCACAGACGAGGTGTATGGTTCTCTCTCGAACCCGGACGATTACTTCTATGAGACGACGCCGTACGATCCGCACAGCCCGTACTCAGCCAGCAAGGCTTCTTCCGATTTCATGGTCAAAGCCTTCATGGATACATACAAGTTCCCTGCAAATATCACCAACTGCAGCAACAACTACGGTCCCTACCAGTTCCCGGAGAAGCTGATCCCGCTCATGATCAACAACGCGCTCCACCGAAAGGCCCTCCCGGTCTACGGCGACGGCAGGAACATCCGCGACTGGCTGTATGTTGAGGATCACTGCAAGGGTATCGATCTTGTTCAGGAGAAGGGCAGACTCTTTGAGACCTACAATATCGGCGGCCACAATGAGCGCGAGAATATCCAGATCGTCAAGACGATCATCTCGACGCTCCGCGAGGAACTTCCGGATTCCGATCCGAGAAAAGAACACATCTCCGAGGACCTTATCAAGTATGTTGAGGACCGCAAGGGCCATGACAGACGTTACGCGATCGCACCGGATAAGATCAAGGCAGAAGTAGGCTGGTATCCGGAGACGACGTTCGAAGTCGGCATCAAGAAGACGATCCGCTGGTACTTCGACCATCAGGACTGGATGGAACATGTCACAAGCGGCGACTACCAGAAGTACTACGAGGATATGTACGCAAACAAATAAGTAACGAAAGGAGATGGTCTTTGGGCTGTCTCCTTATTGTGGTTTTTAATCTCCGACGCAGAATTCACCTGATGCATGTCCGGGATGAATGCGCAAAATGAAAATCAGCTCTGACAGGGAAAAACGTGTCAGAGATAAACGCCTCCGGCGGATTTAAGCCGCGCAATGATGAAGGTGCTTCGCACTGTGCGCGGCGCGGCAAGAGCGCCGGGGCGTTCTTGATTGCAGCGAAATGTGTGCAGAATGAAACAGTCAAAAGCGAAAAAGGAGCAAAGATTTTGAAGATTCTTGTCACTGGTGCAAATGGTTATATCGGCCGCCATCTGGTAAGTTCCCTGCTCGAACGGGGGCATGAGGTCATCGCCTGTGACGTCGTGTTCGACGGCACGGACAGCCGCGCGATACGCTGCGGCGTGAATATTTTCTCCGGGAACAGGGAAATCTATGAAGAGACCGGCAGGCCGGACGCGCTCATTCATCTTGCATGGCGCAACGGGTTCGATCACTACAATATGTCTCATGTGAAGGAGCTTCCCGCCCACTACGAGTTCCTCGTGAATATGATGGACGGAGGCCTTCCGCAGCTTCTCGTCATGGGAACAATGCATGAGGTCGGCTATCATGTCGGCGCGATCGACGAGAATGTACCGCCGAATCCGGTGACTCCCTACGGAATCGCCAAGAATGCCCTGAGAGAGCTTGTCACGATCTACGCGGCAAAGAAAGGGGTCGTCCTGCAGTGGCTGAGGGGCTATTATATCCTCGGCGACGACGCGAAAAATCACTCGATCTTCTCGAAAATGACCGAGGCTGAGGCGCGCGGCGAGGAACTGTTCCCGTTCACGACAGGCAGGAACAAGTTCGACTTCATTAAGGTCGGAGACCTGGCGGAGCAGATTGCCGCGACGGCGAGTCAGAAGGAAATCGTGGGCATCATCAACTGCTGCAGCGGCTATGCGGTACCGCTGGCAGAAGAAGCGGAGAGATATATACGCGAGCACAATATGAAGATCAGGCTCGACTACGGAAAGTACCCGGACAGGGCGGACGCGTCTCCCGAAGTGTGGGGAGATCCGGCGAAAATCAACGCGATCATGAAGAACGACAGCCGCAAAGCGGCATTATAAGGAGGAAGATCATGGGTAAGATCAATGTGGAAACATGCGAAATTGAAGGACTGAAGATCATCACACCGGCGGTCTACGGCGACGCCCGCGGATATTTCATGGAGACTTACAATTACAATGATTTCAAGGCAGCCGGCATCCCGGAGATTTTTGTGCAGGACAATCAGTCCAGCAGCGCAAAGGGAGTCCTTCGCGGTCTTCATTTTCAGATCAATTTTCCGCAGGACAAGCTGGTCCGCGTCGTGGCCGGCGAGGTCTTTGACGTTGCGGTCGATCTGAGACCTGGTTCAGCCACATACGGCAAGTGGCACGGCGTTCTCCTTACAGCGGAGAACAAAAAGCAGTTCTTTATCCCGAAGAACTTTGCCCACGGTTTTGTCGTTCTTTCCGACCACGCGGAATTCTGCTACAAGTGCACCGATTTTTATCATCCGAACGACGAGGGCGGTCTCGCCTGGAACGATCCGGACATCGCCGTTGAGTGGCCGATCCCGGAGGGAATGGAGCTGAACCTGTCCGAGAAGGATAAAAACTGGGGCAGCTTCAGGGAATATACGGAAAATCGAAAATAAACGGGGAAGATTATGTCTTTGAAGAAAAAATCAGTACTGGCCCTCCTTGGTCTGCTGGTACTCTTGCTGAATTTGTTTATCATCACGCATGACGGCGGCGTAAACGGAACGGCAGATTTCATGTTCACGATCCGCGGCTCGGCGTCGGACAATATTCAGGTCTATTACGGGAACCTGCCGCAATTTGCGGAGTCTGACCAGACGACGTTCGGCTATGAGACCGAAGATGTGGGCAGCGACGTGAGCATGAGCGCTGCGGTGCCGCTTGAGAC
>JAZRKZ010000001.1:0-6948 GCA_045646565.1 Lachnospiraceae bacterium | reverse complement strand
GACAGATCATTACAGAGTATCAAGATCCAAACTGTCCTACATCATCGATGCGACGGCTGCGCCGATCTGCATCATCGCCCCGATTTCAAGCTGGGCCGCTGCCGTCTCCTATTCGCTGCCGGCAGACATTGAAGTCAACGGTTTCACTGTCTTCCTGCGGACCATACCCTATAACTTCTACGCGCTCGGCACGCTGCTCTTCCTCTTCATGATCATCCGCGGAGGCCATGACTACGGTCTCATGAAAAAACATGAAGAAAATTCCATGAAGACCGGGGATCTTTGGAACGATCCGTCCCGGAGACAGGATGAGAAAGAAACAGACGGACAGCTCGGCAACGGCAAGGTCTCTGACCTGATCATTCCCGTTGTTACACTGATCATCAGCTGCATCATCGGTATGATCTATACCGGAGGATTCTTTGAGGGCGAGAGCTTTGTGAATGCATTTGCCAACTCCGACGCGGCAAGAGGCTTTGTACTCGGAAGTCTCTTCACGGTCATCATTACGTTCTTCCTCTACATGTGGAGAGGAACCGTCAGTTTTGAAGAGTTCATGAAATCTGTCCCGGAAGGCTGGGGCACGATGGTCGGCCCGATGGTTATTCTTGTCATGGCGTGGACACTTTCCGGCATGACCGGTCTTCTCGGCGCGCGCGAGTTCATCCACGACCTCATGGCGTCCTCGGCCGGTCAGATCAAGATCCTGCTTCCGATGATCATATTCCTTGTCGCTCTGTTCCTCGCGTTCTCGACAGGCACCAGCTGGGGTACGTTCTCGATCCTGATCCCGATCGTCTGCGGTGTATTCACCCCCGGCGAAGAAATGTTCATCATCGGCATCTCTGCCTGCCTTGCAGGTTCCGTCTGTGGAGACCACTGCTCCCCGATCAGCGACACGACCATCATGTCATCCGCCGGAGCGAAATCGAATCACATCAATCATGTATCGACCCAGATGCCTTACGCGCTGACTACAGCCGCAGTCTGCGCCGCAGGTTATCTCGTCGCCGGCGTGCTCGGGTTCTACATCAACACTCCGCTCGCCGTTCTCTCGCTCCCGATCATGCTGGCCATGCTGGCAGCTGTGATCTATTTCCTTCGCAGGAAGTTTGGATCGTGATGCAGGAAAGGCTGATCCACTTAGCAGAACGAATTCATTAAGGATGGATTTGTTCTGCAAGATTTTTCTGTAACAGAGGGCTGTCGCTTCAGTGCGGCAGCCTTTCTATTTAATTCATATTCCGAGGTGCAAATGCATCCCTCACGAACGCGAACATCTCCTCCTTGGTATCGAACAGTGCGAGCATATAATCACTGCCCATCGCACGTCCGATTGCCGGCGGCATCACTCCGGTCCGGTAAATATTCTTTTCGTATTTCAGCCACAGATCAATGCCGGAATAAGTGTAGTATGTACCTTCACGTCTTCCGATATAGAGGCTGTACCTCTTCGGACCGCTGTATCTGCGGACCTGCCTGTCGAACACGACCATATCCGCCCAGATCCGGAACATGTCGACGCTCTGGCTGATATTGATCATCTCTGTCGTAAATCCTCCGGCAGGACGCATGTTGACTTCGAGACCGACCAGACTGCCTACCTCGCCGAGCCCCTCCTTCGCCTCTGTCAGGCGGAAGAACTCGAGATGGAAAGCCCGGCTCCTGACGTCGAAAGCCGCAAGTGTCCGTTCGCCGACGTCCCTGCCGTCATCCGGAACCTCGCGGTCAACGTAGTACCAGACAGGGATTCCCTCATTGACCATATCCATGATGGAATTTGGCGTGATATGGCTGACGGCGAAAACAACCTTGCCCTGGCTGTTCACGACGCCGTCATAGGTAACGACCTCACCGCTGATGAACTCTTCCATTACATACGGAACCTGGGGAAGATAATCGAAAAATGCGTTGACGTCCCGGTCGTTCTTCAGCTTATATGTCGCCTCCGCGCCGACGCCGCGGTCCGGCTTAACGACGACCGGATAGCCCACTTTGCGCACAAATTCGAGAGCTTTTTCACGCGTTGAGACCATTTGCCATCTCGCTGTGGGGATATCTGCCTCGGCATAACGGGATTTCATGCCTGACTTGCTTCGAAATCTACCGATCTCATCAGACTTGAGCCCTGTAAGAATATTGAAATCTGTCCGGAGAGCCGCATCGAGCTCCAGCCAGTACTCGTTATTGCTCTCGATCCAGTCCATCTTTCCGTAACGTCCGGTAAAATACCCTACTGCACGGATCATATCGTCATAGTTCTCGAGGGAATCGACCTTATAATACTCCGTGAGAGCCCATTTGAGATCGTCGCGCAGCTCGTCGTACGGCGTGTCGCCGATACCGAGGACATTGACACCGTTTTCTTTAAGACCGACGCAGAAGCGGGCGTAATCTGTCGGGAAATTCGGAGAAATAAAGACAAAATTCATGAAGACCTCCTCTTCGCGTATGCATTCGTAAAACACCATCAGAGAATCCGGCTAATGTGCGAAACAGTCGGATCACCCGGTGCTGCTAAAACTTCTATACCTTTATCATGATTTTTAAGTATACTCAGGCTGAGCGATGTGTCAATAAAAACAAGGCTATCCGGCTTATGTAATCCGCCTTCGGCCTACTCTGCCTTCTCGAGCGTCTCCTTCACGACCCACCACTCCTCAATCAGCCTCTCGAGCGACCAGGCTGCATTGGCCGGCGAGGTCGACGGCAGCGTAATGCTCGTCCGGCCAAGCGTCTTCGCCTGGTACTTGTTAAAGACACGGCCGGAGGCTTTTCCATTTGTAAATATCTGCACGATATCGCCGCACCGGATAATCTTTCCCAGATCTGTCGGGACCGCATTCTTGATGCTCGCGTCGGACGCGCCGTAGATATCGCACTCATAAATGGAATCCCACATGGCGATTCTGTTCTCAATGAGAAATTGTCTCTTCTCCTCAATGCTCAAAAAATCGGGCCGGTCAAACAGCCGCGCCATCACTTTCCAGAACCGGTTCTGCGGATGGCCGTAAAAGAACCGGGCTTCTCTGGATTTCGGAGATGGAAACGACCCCAGTATAAGTATTCTGGAATTCTTATCATATTGCGGAGGTATGTTGTGAACGATGTGTGTAAGTTTCTTTTCCATCTAATCTTACCTATACTGATATCGCCCGCCTCCCAGATCGGAAGCGGGCGTTCCTCTTACATATCAAATGTGAATCCCTTCAGCAGACTTCCAAGCGACACCGTGAGCGGTTCTGACTCCGCCTCCTTCTCTCTCAGCTTGTCAATCGCACACTTGTAATCCGGATCGAGCTCGAGCTTCGCGATCATCTTTGCCGTATTGATGGCGTCCGCCAGACCGTCGTGAAGCCGGCCTTCTACATCGAGCTCAATGATGTTCAGCGCGTCCGCCAGTTTCAAAGACCTGCCGATGTCGAAGCGGTCACCCACGACCTTCTGATAATCGATCCAATTCTCCCTGTCAAGGATCACTTCAAATGAAACCTGGTCTAGCTGCTTGTCAATTATCTCGTTCCTCAGCTGATTATAGTCGCTCTCGCTCCAGGCATAAAAGCGGACTTCGCGGTCTCCGATCCAGTTCATCATACTGGTCAGAGCCTCCGACAGAGACGGCGCTTTCTTTACGTCCCTGTCCGAAATGCCAGTCAGTGAGGAAATGAAATAATCAATCTTCCCGTAATCCGGTCTCACGAATGACGAGAACTGATCCACCAGCTCGAACTCCTCATTCATCATGACCGCGCCGATCTGGACGATCTCATGCTTGCGGTTATAGTTTCTGGTCCTGATCTGAACGCCGCACATTTCAAGGTCAATTACTATGTTTGCTCTCATATGGGACTCCTTGTCTTTTCTCACTGTCTGCAATTCTCTTCGTCCATTCCTTTCATGCAAGTATACCTCAAACGCAGTCCGGATAGAAGGACACTGGGGCAGATTCTGTGCGAATATTTCTTCGTAATGTACCGTAATGTGCGTGCAGGAAGCGTTCCGGCTCCGCCCAGAGCCAATCAATTGAATCTATGCTCTCTCACTTTATATGCTTTTCGCTCTTTATCAGTCAGAATTGTATACTTCATTTCATCGTAATTACCTGCTTTACTCTCTTTCAGGCTGTTCATTGAGGCTTCATCAAAAGTACAATCAATTAATTGTGCATCTCGCAGATAAACATCTTTGAAATCACAGTTCTCAAACTCACATTGATCAAATATTCCCTTCAACATATCTGCCCCAACAAAATTTGATTTTTCAAAAATGCATTTATTAAAGCGGGATCTATTCATAACACAACGATCAAGATCGCAGTTATCAAAGCTCGCTCTAGTAGCTTTTACATCATGGAACATAGCATAGTATAATTTGCATGTTCTAAAAGTGCATTTGTCAAGTAAAAGGTTCTTAAAGTCACCACTTCGTATCGTACAATTCTCAAACACAGAATCATACATATTACGGAAACTAATCCCCGAAGCAAATACAACATCATTTATCTTTGAATGTATAACAGAAAAGAATCTATCAGCCGGAAAACTTCCGCCCTGTATTTCGACCATTTGCATCAGACAATTAGCAATCTCAGCTCTGCTGAAATCGCATTCTATGATCAGTGAGTGTGTAAACCTTGCTTGCGTAAGAATCGTATCTGAAAAATCAGCTCCTCTGAGCAATGCGTTTTTAAAATATGCTCCGCTTAAATCTTTTCTGGCAAATGAAACATCCTTCAATACTTCTGAATGAAAAATACTGTCAACCAAAGGCACCTTGTTAAAGTTGAAACCACTCAAATCGTTAAAGGAAAAGAAAGAAACAGTACTGCTGATTATATCCGAATACACACCTTGGTGGGGATACTTTTCGGCTGTTTCTATTCTCATGATTCCCATTGTAGCGAGCTCATACCAATCGCTGACAAGATCAGACTGTTCCCACTCCTCTTTCTCTTTCTCGTCAATCCAGAATTTCGGCTGATCGTCTATTTCCGCCCCAATCATTATTATTTTCAAAAGCAGCGACATATTGATAAAAGCACGCTTATATGCCGCATAAGTGAACATAACTTTTCCATCGCTTGCCGCAATCGGTCCATGGACCGCGGCACTAATCAGCCTTGAGTAATTCTCTTTCACCTTCCCGGCATCAATCTGTCCTTCGAGACGATCCTTTTTGTAGAAATACTTAAGCCTCAGATACAGAAACCGGAAAGTCTGCTCCCATGTTGTCTCAGCAACATATCCGTAATGCAGCAAGCGAAATGACAGTTCAAGGAGCTTCTCTATATAATCCCGGCCTTCAAAATTATTTATCGTAAGCAGTTCCCGGTAGATGTATTCACTGAAAAAGTAGTCGCGAATATCATTGTGGTAAAACTCCAGCGCACCCTCCCTTGAATTCTTTTTCCAGTAGGCGCAGAGCACACACGCCCTCTTGACCAATTCTCTGGAGTCATACGGAAACCCGTGCCGGTCAATGATGCGGTCGAGCTCGGCGGACGTGATGTAGTACCGGTCCTCACCGGAGTTTTGGAACATTGCAAATGCAATCTCCCCCACAACCCGATACACCTCCTCTCCGAACTGGTTATCCAGGATCGGATGACCGGATTCATCCCTAAGATTTTCATTGTATCGAGTACGGATGATTGCGTTATGGAAAATCTCGTGATACAGGGCCCACTGATTGTTCTTGATATCCTCCCGGATCTTGCACGCAACCAGCAGATACAGGGCTAACGGCGTATCCGCAACACCACCGACAACCTCATCACTGAGATCGCAGATAAATTTTTTCGTCTCGTCTTCAATCACTTCACCAGTGTTTTCATACTTCTTTATCCAGCGCTTGCGCATGGGTTCGTCAAAATGTTCGATCGTCACAACGCGAAAGCCAATCTCACTCTGCAAGATTTTCTTCACATCAATGAATTTCGGCCTGCTCGTGCATATGATTCTATGTCGCCTAAAAGCCTTCCTTATTCCAAGGAGGAATTGTTCGATTGTCTGGACGGAGACATTTGCAACCATATTAAGCTCATCCGCTCCATCAAGAACAAAGACAGCATCCTTGTAAGTTTCGTCAAATCTTTTTCTGTCGCTAACATGCAGATAGTCAAGGATACATTTTTCAATCGATCCGCTGAGCTGTTCCTGTGTGAGCTCGCGAAGCCGGACGCATACCATTTTTCTGTCACAAAAGATAGCGCGTCCCTCCATATCCTGCTCCATATAGTGATAGCACAGCCAGGAAACGAGAGAGGTTTTTCCGACAGCAGCATCGCCGTCAATGAACAGAAAGCGGTCTTCATCCTTGCCCCAGATAAAATCGCTGATGAGTTCAACCGAACCGATGCTGTTTCTAACACTCGTCTGCCCTTTACCATCTTTTCCCGCTGTCTGGTCATGATTCGACTGCTCGATTACCGGATTACCCTCGCCCAACAAATACGTGGGCTCAATGTAGAGATTTTTCAGGGTGACGTTTTCAGCATTTGCAGAATATGTATGCAGGAATAACGGACTCTCAAAATTGTCTCGATATTCCTGAATAATTTCCCGAACTCCGTCTGCAGCGCAGGGCGAATCGATCCTCCAGAAGAACAGATTTCCGTTTCTGCGCATGAATTCATCCAAACAGTCGATCTTTCCGATATCATAGACTTCGGACAGGTATTCGACTTCGCGGCAGAGGTCATCCATGCAAATGACATCTTTCTCCCTGTCAAAATACACGCCTCTCGGGACCCAGTAACCCTGCCCGGAACGGCCCTGGTATTTCTCAACAGAGTCCATCTTATCTCTTCTCTTCAGGAACATGAACTTGACAGTGAAACCCGTAAAATCAATGTATGCGTCATACTCCTTCTGAAGATCTTCCAGTTTCTCACTATCTGCCCTGCTGAGAATTGAGGCTCCTTCGAGTTTTTCAATCTCTTTACGGGCA